>DUQW01000027.1 GCA_012837585.1 Acholeplasmataceae bacterium | reverse complement strand
TTTCAAAAGCCAGTTTTGGTGCATGGCTAACTAAATTAATGACGATAAAAACTGGATCAGATGTTGGAACTTATAATTCAGGTGGAATTAGAGCGAATCTTCCAGCAGGTGATATAACGATTGAAACATTATATAAAATCTTACCATTTGATAATATGGTTAAAAGCTGTGTCTTAAAAGGTAATTATGTTCATAATGAAATTAGTAGTAAGATAGCTTATATTAGAGATGGTTTATCGGTATACGAAGGCGGTGAATACCGCGTCGTAACTAATGAGTATGTTTATGATTTTGAAAATGGCGTATATGTATTATACGGATATAGTGAAATTTTTTATGACGGAAATATTAGAGATTGGGTCATCGAAGAATTAAGGTTACAAGCACAAGCCGGACTTACATTTGACGTTAATAACCCAATTTTATCGACGATTGATCCAGCATTATTAAGGAGTGATCGTTATGCTAACGCGTTTATTTGAATTAATTGACAAAAGCCAAAAAATAGTCTTTTTCGGGGGAGCCGGAGTTTCAACAGCTTCTGGTATTCCTGATTTTAGAAGTACGGATGGGTTATATCATCAAAAGTATAAGTATAATCCAGAAGTGATTTTAAGTAATACGTTTTTCCACCGAAAAACTAAAGAGTTTTATGAATTTTATTTTGATAAAATGATCTATTTAGACGTTTTACCTAATTATTGTCATAAAGCTTTAGCTTACTTAGAAGAAAAAGGTAGGCTTACTGCCGTAGTTACGCAAAATATTGATGGACTTCATCAAATGGCAGGAAGTAAAAAAGTTTATGAATTGCACGGTTCAGCTCATCGTAATTACACTGTTAATACACACCGTTTTTATTCACTTGATTACATAATCAAAAATAGAAAAAATGGAATTCCTTATTCAGAAGATGGTGAACTAATTAAACCAGATGTCGTCTTATATGAAGAACCACTTAATAATAAAACTTTGATGGATTCAATTAACGCTATCGGTAATGCTGATTTATTAATTGTTGGGGGAACCTCACTAACTGTTTATCCAGCTAGTGGTTTAATTAACTATTTTAGGGGTAGTAATTTAGTTATTATTAATAAATCTAAAATTCCTTATTATGATGGTCTGCAAATTAATGATGATATTAATGAAGTATTTAAAAAATATTTAGAACATGCGAGGGTAAAAGTATGAAACATTTGAAAAGATTTATTATTTTTATAACAGTAGTAGTTTTAGTTTTAGTTATTACAAATATCGTGCCGTGGGCACCAACTAAAGCTAAAAATAATGAAAAATGGTTAAGGCGTGATGGTGAAGCGCCACTTATCATTCCTCACGGCGGTGCCAAAGAGATGTATCCTGAAAATACCATGTACGCATTTGATATGACTAGTCATTATGATGCATTTGAAATCGACTTAGCTTTAACTGATGATAATATTTTAATTTCTCATCACGACTTAGATTTAGATTTAATGGCAAATCGTCCTGATTTGAAAGTAAGAGACTTAAAATATGATGAAATCATTCAAGTGATTACGGAAGCGGGATTCCCACATGTTAGAGGATTTAATGGAACAGTTAAAAAAGAAGATTATTCTTCTTGGACTGATGAAAAGATTTTAGAAAATAAAATTATTCCTGTTCCGCTTGAAGATATCTTTAGAAAATATCCTGATAAACTTTATATTTTAGAATTAAAAGACACTAATAGAAAAACTGATGATCCAGTGCAAGCTCAAATCTATAAAGCTAACTCTGAAGAAGCCGTTAATCAATTAGTTTATTTAGTTCAAAAATATAATATGCAAGATAACGTAATGATGGCATCATTTGATGACGCGTTAGTTAAGAACTTTAATAAGCAAACTAATGATTCAGTTGGTACCATGTCAGGATCTGTTAATAGTGCGATATTTGCGATAGTAAGCTATCTAAAATTAGACTTCTTTTATGTCTCTGATTTTGATGCAATGTCACTACCTTATAACCAAACCATGTCTGGTGGTACACTAGCGACAATGAAGAAATTCCCTGGATTTATCCAAAGAATTATTTCAACTAAAGATGGTGATACTTACTGGTATAATATGCAGCGCTATGAGCTTCAGCGTGATGCTCAAAGAAAGAAAATCGCGATGATTTACTGGACGGTAAATGATCGTGACGATATGATAGATTTAATTCGTCGCGGAGCAGATGGAATCATTACTGATGATCCGGATATGCTTTATGAATTAATTAAAATTTACAAATAAAGATTAAAACTGGCCGCAAGGCCTGTTTTAATGAAAAAACTATTTTATAGTTTTCTTATGTTATAATTAAATATGTATGATAGTAAGGAGGAAATTAAATGGTTCCATCATTTGAGAAAATAATTAAATCATTTGCCATTGACACATCAGGAACAATGTTGGTGGTCCTTTTAAGTATTCCAATTAGTAATCCACCAGAAGCAAGATGGATTTTAATCGGAGCTGCCTTTTTTGGATTTTATTTTCTTCCGTATTTTATTTCAAGTGGACAAACATTTGGGAAGAGGGTAGAAAAAATTAAGGTGGTAGATGTTAGTGGTCCGGAAGCACCACTATGGAGAATTTTATTAAGACAACTATTTATGATAGTTGTCGGATTAATTACCTTTGGTATTTATTATGTATTTTGTTTTTTCTTTATTACTGATAAAAGAGAAAATAGACTACCACATGACTATATATTCAAAACAAGAATCATTGATATTGATCCGCCTAAACGGGGTACTCGTGGTGATGATGGTTTTAATAAAACTGATTCAATGAGAAAAAGGGGTTTTTAAAATGAAAAGAATTAAAAAAATATTATTAGTATTATCTTTAATCTTATTAGTATTTGGGATTACCGCATGTAAAAAGACAGATGTTGATAAGATTTACCGTGAAGAATATCCAAAAAATGATATTTACTATCAAATATTTGTTAGAAGCTTTGCTGATAGTAATGGTGATGGTGTTGGTGATATTAATGGAATTATTAATAAATTAGATTATTTAGAAGACTTAGGGGTAACTGCTTTATGGTTATCACCAATTCACCCAACAACTTCATATCACGGTTATGAAATTAGTAATTATTATGAAATCAATCCAGAATTTGGGACAATGGCTGATTTTGAAAACTTAGTATCAGAAGCTAAGAAAAAAGATATTAAAATTGTCATGGATACAGTTTTTAATCATACAGCTGATAATAATAATTGGTATTTAGATGCATTAGATAATCCTAATAGTAAATATCGTGAATATTACATATGGAGAACAAATGTACCTGGTGCTCATTCTTATGAAACATTTCCTCATTCAAGAGATTTAAATTTAAGAAGTGAAGCAGTTATTGCTGAGCTAATTAACATTTTAAAGTTTTATAGTGAAAAAGGAGTAGCAGGTTTCCGTTTTGATGCGGTTAAACACTTTTTCGGTGAAAAACCATATAACCCAAGTTATTCAACTCAACCAAGTTTTGAAGGTGGGCAATTACTTGCCACTTTAAAAAACGGGATTAAAGATGAATATCCAGATGTTTACTTTGTCGGTGAAAACTTTGATTATAGTAATAATGCTAACGAAGATTATTATTTTGCATCTGATAGTATGTTTAACTTTGCGATATCAAAATACTTTCAAACAAGATCATATACTAATATGCAAAATGCCTTACAAAGAATTTATAATGAATTAAGAGAATTTAATCGTAATTTTATTGATGCACCATTTATTACTAACCATGATATGGATAGATTTGCTTCAATGATTGACCCAAATAATTCTCTAGATTATGAATCATTACTAAATAAACAAAAACTTGCAGCAAGTATACTACTTACATTACCTGGTAACCCTTATATTTATTACGGAGAAGAACTAGGTATGAAAGGTAAGCGAATTGAAGGTCAAGAAGTTCCGGGATATGTTGATGAAAATGGTAATGAGTTAATTGCCTATGATGAAGCGAGACGTCAACCATTTTTATGGGACGAAAATGATAAAGCACTAACTACATGGTTTCCTTTAATTCACGGAAACGACAAAGTTAGAAGAGTTGGCGCTCAAATTGAGGATGAAGATTCACTTTATAATCACTACCGTAAAATGATTGAATTAAGAAAAGCTAATCCAGCATTAAGATATGGGAACACTTTTCTGAAAGTTGATGGTATTAGTAGTGCAGTTGCTTTTGTTAGATATGTTGAAGTTGGAGAATACAAACAATACGTTTTAGTAATTCATAATACTTCAAATGTTGAAAAAGAAGTATCATTTGACGTTGTAAAAGATTTATATGGAACTCAAGTAATTCCTCCAATGGGAACTTATGTTGCTGAAATTAGTTCACTTGAAAAGGTGTCACAATAATGTTTCTTGTTAGAATCTTTCGCGATAGTTTCTTTTTAGATCGCATCTTAAAATTAAGATTTGTTAAATTTTGGAAATTTGTTATATATTTTTTCGTAATTGCTTTTATTAGTTTATTTTCATTTAACTATGCCAATTTAAAAGAAGGTGGCTGGAAATTAGGATTTGTCGAACACAATTTTATTAGTAATCCTAGCATCAAATTGCCTAATGAAATCTCTATTAGAAGGTTATCAGGAGTAAAAAGTAGTTCTGGAGAATCTCAATCAGTTATTATTGAAGATAGTGAAAGTGGTAAGATTTTATATAGATTTTTAGTTAGTGAAGACGGCTTTAATCTTAATAAAGAAGATTTAAACGTTAAACAATTAATCTTTACTAACTTAAGAATTTTATATGTTAAGGGTGATGGAACACCACCACTTGAAGGTGATTATAATAATTTTCCTGAAGAAGTTAGTTTTGATGAAATTAATAGAACACCTGATCCAAAATTAAAAAGAGCGGCATTAGTCGAACTAGCTAATTCAATTGAAAAAGGATTTGGAAAACAAAATGCATTTTATACAATCATGACTTATTCCACAATTCAAATTCTTATTTATATAGTTTTCATCTTTATTATATCTGGAGTATTACAATTATTTAGATTTGGCTATGTTAAATTTATGAGTTATTTTGACGGTATGAAAATAGTAATAGCTACTATGACAATACCATCATTTATCTCATTTATTATCGGTTTTATAACTCATGCGTTAGCACCAATTATATTCCAATTTGGAGTTGGAATTATCTTAATGATTGTCATGCTTAAGTATGGTAAAAAAGAATTTAGTGCATAGAAAAAGGACCAAGTTTGGTCCTTTTTATTTTAAATTAGTGTTGTTTTCTTTTTCTAATAACTAAAATAGCTGTAGTTAATAATCCTAAACCAATAACTGATCCTAAAACTAATCCATTGCAACCTTTATTAGTAGAAGAAGTCTTAGAAAAATCATAAGGTGCAGCATCCGGGTTATAGTTAAATGTTCCGTTATCTTCAACTAAAATTAATGTACTAAACTCAGGCATAGTTAATTCGACATTAGCGTTAACTTTACTAAATCCATGAGCATTGGCATCACCTCTAGCGTTAGTAATTCTGATATATTTTTTATCAGTAGTATAACTACCAAATCTAGAGTTAGTGTGTACTACAACAACATCTGGTTCGTTATTTACACCTTTAATTTTATAAATAATTAAATTATTATTTGTTGGATCAATAAATTCTAATCTTTCTCTAATTTGTTCAGAGTCTGCTAGTCTAAAGCTTGGTACAACACGTCTTAAAGCAATTAAATGACGGTAATATTCATAAACTTGATTATATTTAGCTTTATCAGCCCAGTTTAATTGGTTAACTGAGTCAGGTAAGTTATATGAGTTTCCTGATGTCCCTTTAACAACGCGGTTATCTTCGGTTGCTTCTACATCTTTTCCAACTGGTTTTGATCTCATGAAATCAACACCAGCATGTAAGAAAGGAATACCTTGTGAAGTTAATACGAAAGCGTTTGATTGTTTTTGCATTAGTTCCAAAAATTCACGGTCAGTTGTATTGTTGTTATAGTTCCAGTCTCTTAATGTTTCATCATCGTGTGCTGAAACATAGTTAACAATTTTATGTGGTTCGTGATGATATGTAGCTTTTCCGCCTTCGGCTTTAGCATAATCAGATGAAACACCACCAGCGACACCATATCTAATTGTATTAAGGTTATCAAGTTCAACATTTTTGTTGTTCCAACCTTTTTTAATTGCGTCTCTAGTATTATCATTAAATGATGCAATATTATCTTTAAGTTTTTGCATATTATTTTTATTTGCTTGTTGGCTTCCAGCAAGTGGAGAAGAACCACCCATCCAAGGTTCACCGTATAAAATAATAGTTGGATCAATTTCATTAACGGCATCTCTAATTTGATTCATTGTTTCAACATCGTGTAATGCCATTAAGTCAAAGCGGAATCCTGAGATATTATATTCTTTTGCCCAGAATTTAATTGAGTCAATCATGTATTTTCTAAACATTGATCTTTCACTTGCTGTTTCATTTCCAGTTCCACTACCATTTGAAAATGAACCATCTTCATTTTGTCTAAAGTAGTAACCAGGCATTGATTTTTCAAATTGAGATCCTTGGGTTTCACCAGTATGATTATATACAACGTCCATTACCACTCTAATATTTTTATTATGTAGAGCTTGAACCATTTCTTTCATTTCCTTAACTCTAACGTATCCGTCAAATGGGTTAGTAGAATATGCTCCTTCAGGAGTATTAAAGTTATATGGCATATAACCCCAGTTGAAACCGTGAACGTTCATATATGCTTCATCTTTTAATCTTGTTTCATCAACATAACCAAAATCAAAGATTGGTAAGAAGTGAACTGCGTTAATTCCAAGTTCAGCTAAATGGTCTAATCCAGTAGTTACTGTTAATCCGTTTTCATCTGTATAAGAAGTACCGCTTTGGGCAATTCCTAAGAAAGTACCAGCATGCGCTCTATTTCCACCCCAAGTTTCGTGAGTCGTTAAGTCTCTAACATGAAGTTCATATAGGATATAGTCGGTCATATTAGTAATAGTATTAGGTCTTGAATCATATTTCCAACCTTTTGGATTAGTTTTCTCAAAATCCACTACTTGAGCACGTAAACCATTAGCTCCAGTTGAATAAGCATATGGGTCAACGAATTCGTGAGTTTGGTTATTATATTCAACTTCGAAAGTATAATATTTACCAGCTAAGTCACCACTAACTTCGACTTCCCAAACACCCTTGCCAATATCAGTCATTTGTAATCTTTCAATTGGCATCTTTTCTTCACTGGCATTTCCGTCTTTATCATAATTAGGGTGACCTTGATTATAAAGTAGAAGATTTGCTTGTTCACTGATTGGTGACCATAATCTAAATGTTGATTGTGTCTTGGTATAAATAACTCCTAAATCACCATCATAATGGAACGCATTAACAAACATTTGAGTATCATAAAGTTTTCGAAGTGAAACCGCATATCTAGCGCTTTTTTGAGAACCAAATAATAATTCAATTTCATATGTTTTATTAATATCAAATTGATCTAGTGTTTCTTTATAACGGTAATTAGTTTGTGCACCAAATTCTTTAACTTTTACACCATCAGCATAGACTGTTGTTTTAGTAGGTGCAGCAGTTGCATAAACATTAATGCCTTTT
>DUQW01000003.1 GCA_012837585.1 Acholeplasmataceae bacterium | reverse complement strand
TTGATGAAGTTAATCAAAAAATATTAACTCAAACTGACGAATATCCATTTTTATATAATATTCAAGATACAGATTTAAAGGTTGGTAAGAATGTAGAAAATGGAATGGCTGAATTAGGAATTACATCGGAAAACTTAAAAGATAAATCAAGATTGTTAGATGATTATTTAATAAATTGTGAAATTTATCCAAAGCACTATCATAATGCAAAAAAATATAGTTATGTTTTTTATTTAAGTGTTGCTGCAACTCTTATCGCGATTGTTTTAGGGGCTTATTTCTTATTTTTCTTTAGACGTGGTAATAAGGCTGCATTAGGATCTGGAAGACCAACTAAAACATTTAGGGATTTTGGATATAAAGAACGAGAATACAAAGATCCACTCTTAGTTGAAGATGATAATAAAGACTCATGAAAATTGAGTCTTTTTTTATCCACATTTAGTGTGGAAAATGTTGATTCTATAATATGTTATATTATATGTAAGGAGAAAGATAAAATATGAAAAAATTAATTTTAGTCGACGGAAATTCAATTATATTTAGAGCCTACTATGCAACCGCGTATCCGGGGGCTAAATTAATGCAAACATCAACCGGCATTTACACAAATGCTCTTTTCGCTTTTATTAATATGGTTGATAAAATTAAAGAAATGGATTTTGACCATATCTTGTTTGCATTTGACTCAAAAGGACCAACTAAAAGACATTTAATGTATGAAGATTATAAAGCAGGTAGAAAAGAAATGCCTGAAGAATTAGCCCAACAATTTGATCTAGTATATGAATACTTAGATACGGTTGGATTCCATTATTATAATTTGCCAGGCTATGAAGCTGATGATATTATTGGTACATTAGCTCGACTTGGAGAAAACAGTAATTATAAGGTAGATGTTTATTCATCAGATCGTGACCTTTTACAATTAGTTAGCAATAATGTTACGGTTAATTTAATTAAAAAAGGAATGTCAGATATTTCGATATACTCACCAGAAGCAATTAAAGAAGAGTTTGAACTTGATTGCGAACAAATGATTGATTTTAAAGCTTTGACGGGAGATCCAAGCGATAATATTCCTGGAGTTCCTGGTGTTGGACCTAAAACTGCGATTAAGTTATTAAATGAATTTACGACACTAGAAAATATTTTAGCTAATAGCGAAAATATTAAAGGAGCAGTTGGAAGTAGGATTAATGAAAACCATGATGTCGCATTAAAATCTAAAGTATTAGTAACTATTGATAAATACGTTCCAATTCCATTTGGACTTGAAGATATTAAATACAGTGAAGGTGACTATAACGAACTAGTTGCTTTTTATCAAAAATATGAACTTCACTCTCTTGCTAGAAACTTAATTAGACAAGAAGTAAGTGTTGATGATATTCCACAATCTAAATATGTTAAGTTAAATAATGATTTAGAGATTAAAAAAATCTTAAAACCTAACTTAGCTATTTATTTAGAACTTAATATCGAAAACTATCATCAAGCCGAAATTTGGGGTATGGGATTAAGTGATGGTAAAAACTCTTACTTTATCTCGCCTAAGTTAGTTTTATCTTCTAATTCATTAAAAGAATACTTAGAAGATAAAGATATTCCTAAATACGGATTTAATATTAAAGAATTTACGGTTAAATTAAGATACTATGATATTTTCGTAAGAGGATTTACTTATGACTTATTACTAGCATCATATTTAATTAATCCTAACTTAGGTAAAGAAGAACTAGCAAGAATTGCAATAGCATTTGAATGTGACTTAGTTAAATATGATGAATTAATATACTTAAAAGGTGCTAAAAAAAGATTACCTGAACCATCAAGTATCTATGAAGAGCATATTGCAAGTAAAGCAAAAGCAATTCACACTTTAAGAGAACAAACATTAAAAGAACTAGGAGAATATAATCAATTAAAACTTTTAAATGAAATAGAAATTCCACTATCATTAATCTTAGCTAAGATGGAATTTGAAGGCATAAAAGTTAATGTTAACGAACTAGAAAATCAAAGAAAAGAATTATCTTTTGAACTAGAAGAATTAACTAATTCAATTTATAAAGACGCTAATGAAGAATTTAATTTAAATAGTCCAAAACAATTAGGAGATATTTTATTTGAAAAAATGAATCTTCCTCACGGTAAAAAAACTAAAACTGGATATTCAACTAGTCAAGATGTTTTAATTAAATTAATAGATGAACATCCTATTATTAATAAGATATTAAGATATCGTAGTGTTTCAAAATTATTCCAAACTTATATTAATGGTATTAGTGACGCCCTTACCAAAGATCATAAAGTACATACTATCTACCAACAAGCATTAACTGCAACCGGTAGGCTATCATCAATTGAACCTAACTTACAAAATATTCCAATTCGTACAGTTGAAGGTAGAAAAATTAGAAAGATGTTTATTCCTTCCAAAGCTGATAACTTTTTTATTAGTGCAGACTATTCACAAATTGAATTAAGAGTATTAGCTCATATTTCAAAAGATGAAAAACTAATTGAAACATTTAAAAAAGGTGTTGACATTCATACTGAAACAGCAAGACAAATCTTTCATAAACAAGAAATCACTAGTAATGAAAGAAGAGCTGCTAAGGCAGTTAATTTTGGAATCATTTATGGAATTAGTGATTGGGGCCTATCAGAAGATTTAGGAATTAGTGTTCAAGAAGCCGAAAAGTATATTAATAGTTATTTAAAAATATATCCTGACGTTTCTAAGTATATGTCATATATTGTCAAATATGGCCAAGATAACGGATATGTCGAAACTATTTTTAATAGAAGAAGATATCTTCCGGAACTTCAATCACCAGTTTATATGGTTAGAAAATTTGGAGAAAGATTAGCTCTTAATGCACCAATCCAAGGTAGTGCGGCTGATATTTTGAAAAAAGCGATGATAGATATCGACAAATATATTACAGATAATAATTTAAAATCTAAAATTTTACTTCAAGTTCATGATGAATTAATCTTTGAAGTACCTTCAGATGAACTTGAACTTATGAATAATATGATACCTAAACTAATGACTAACGCAGTTAAGTTATTAGTTGATTTACCAGTTAGTTTAGCTAGTGGTAAATCATGGTATGAAGTATAGGAGATAATAACATGCCAGAGTTACCAGAAGTAGAAACAGTCAAAAGAACACTTGAATTAAAAATATTAAACTGGGAAATTAAAAAAGTCCATGTTTATTATGAAAATATTATGCCTGATGGTAATAAAGTTAATTTAGAAGGGGAAAAGATTACAGCTCTTGAACGAGTTGGTAAATTTTTAATTTTTAAATTAACTAATTACGTAATTGTCTCTCATATGCGAATGGAAGGTAGATTCTTTTTAAAAGAAGATATCGAACCAAAATCAAAACATGAACACGTAAAAATTACCTTTACCAATCATTTATCACTTAGATATGTTGATACAAGAAAGTTTGGAAGATTATTAATTAAAACACATGATAATTATTTAGATACACCACCACTTTCAGAGGTGGCCAAAGAACCAAAAGATATTGATCCAAAAGAGTTTCACGAATTATTAAAAAGAAGACAAAGAGCGATTAAACCAACTCTTTTAGATCAAGGTATCATCGCGGGACTTGGTAATATTTATGTTGATGAAACATTATTTATCGCCAAAGTCTTACCAACAAGAGAATCTAATTTAGTTACTTTAGATGAAACAAAAAAGATTTTAAAAGCGGCAGCTGATGTCTTAGCTAAGGCAACTAAACTAGGCGGGACTACAATTTATACATATGAATCAAGCGAAGGTGTTACTGGTAGATTTCAAAATGAATTACTAGTTCACACTAAAGAAGGCGAGCCGTGCCCAATTTGTGGTACGCCAATTGAAAAAATAAAAGTAGGAGGAAGAGGAACCTATGTCTGTTTTAAATGTCAAAAATAAACGACCTTTTATTATCGGTTTAACCGGTGGGATAGCTACTGGTAAATCGTCAGTTTCTAATGAACTAAAAAGAAAAGGCTTAATCGTTTTAGACTCAGATAAAATTGTTCATCATTTATGGCAAACCGATATGGAGTTAAATGATACTGTCTCTAAGGAATTTAAGTTAGAAGTACCAATTGACAAAAAAAGGTTAGCGAAAATGGTGTTTAGTGATCCAAATAGGTTACGCAGACTTAATGAATTAATTCATCCAAAAGTGTTCGCTCACATTGATAAATTCGTTAAGGATAATATGCATCTAGATATTATCATTATTGATATGCCACTTTTATTTGAAGCTAACTATGATAAAGTTGATTTAACTTTATTAGTTTATTCAACACCAAGTCAACAACTTGATAGATTAATTTTAAGAGATAAACTTTCTAAAAGTGACGCTCAAATGAGAATTGATAGACAAATTCCTATCAATAAAAAGCTTTTTATGGCTGATTACGTTATTTATAATAACGATTCTAAAGAGGTTTTAGATCAAGAAATCCAAGAATTTATCGAAAAATTAGGAGTATAATTATATGAAATTAAATGCGGTTATAAAAATTCAAATACAACAAATTATCTCACATGAAGAGCTAAAAGTTTTAACTCTTCTTTATCAACCGTTATTAGGATCAATACCTTATACCCTATATTTAACTTTATATACATTATCAAATTTAGAAACTGGTATTTCCAAAGAGTACATGCAAAAAGAACTACTAGATATGTTAAATATCAAGTCAAAAGAGCATATAAACTCACGTAATAAACTTGAAGCACTTGGCTTACTAGTCGTGTTTCAAGATGGTGACGAATATATTTATTCATTAAAACCACCAATGACCGCTAAAGAGTTTTTAAATGATACAATTTTTGGCTCATATTTGCAAGACCAAATTGGTGAAAATCAAATGAAAAATTTGATTTCTGAATTTAGATTATCAGCTATTGATTTACTAAAATATGAAAATATAACTAAATCATTTAATGAAGTATATGAAGTTAAACATCTTGAACTACTTAATACCGGAAACCATTTAAGAGGATCAAGTAAAAATAATGGAATGAAAATAGTAAATGATAAATTTCAATATGATAAATTTTTAGAATTAATTCCAAATAGATTAAAAAGAGCCCATCTATTTAATCCAGTGGTTAAATCTAATATTGAAAAAGTTGCCTATATTTATCAATTTACTAATGAGGATATGTATGAAGTTTACACAAATTCAAGCGCTAAAGGAGAACTTCCAAGCGATGAAAAATTAAGACTTCAAGCTAATCTATATTATCAAAATGTTTATGGGGCTCAAAAACCAGAAATCATTGAAAAAAAAGAAAGCCCTGATGAACAATTAGAGCAAATTGAAATTACTGATATTATTAAAATGTATTCTAAACGTGATAATATCGCTATTGATTTAGATACGGTAGTAGCTTTCGCGCAAAGAAATGATGCAGATCCAGATTTACTAAAATATATAGTTTTAAGAACTATCAAATTAAAAGAGGGATTCTTACCAAATTATAGTTATCTAGAGAAAGTATTAAACACATTTCAAAATAAAGGTATTACTACCGCATCAGAAGCAATCACATATTTTAATCAATTAGAAAGTGATTATGATTTAAACAAACCAAAATCATCAAAGAGAACCAAAAAATATGAAACTGATTGGTTAGATGATTATATTAATAGTCTTTAGGAGGTATTCAAAATGGATTATGTAGAATTGAGAAGAATCGTAGAAAAAGACAAAGAGCTAAAAGCGTTAAGACTTTCAGATTATGAACTAATGACGGCTTACCGTTATTTAAAAATGAAAAAATATAATGATGACCCTAATTATGTCCCTACCTTAAGAAGGTCAGAGGATCTTTTAGAAATCATTATGATGCCATCAGAAGAACTACAATCTGAGGTAAATAGAAGAAAAGCTATGGCAAATGTACAATCACTTGATACAGTTAACTTCATTTTGGATGCCAACTTAGCCAACTTCAAGTTAAATACTAAAGAAAGAGAGGAAGCATATTTAAAAGCGTCTCGCTTTATTGATCTATTAAAAGAAAATAAATATGCTAAAGGTCTTTATTTATATGGTATTTATGGAAGTGGTAAAACTTATCTTCTTTCAGCAATTGTTGATGAAATTGCTAAATTTAAGGAAGTTATGTTTGTCTATTTTCCTGATTTAGTTAGAAATTTAAAATCTTCAATTTCTACTAATGACTTAGAAGATAAAGTAACTTCACTAAAAACATGTGATGTTTTAATCTTAGATGATATTGGCAGTGAAAATATGAGCGCATGGTTCCGTGATGAGATCTTAAGCCCGATTTTGCAATTTAGATTAGCTTCTGGATTACCAGTATTATTTTCATCTAATTTCAGTCGTAAAGAATTAATAAACTTCATGGCTACCGAGCGAACGGATACCGATCGCATGAAAGCCGCAAGAATAATTCATCGAATTGTTGAATTAACTGATGAAGCACCTTTAACTACGCAATATAAATAGGCTTAAATGATTGTAAATAAGCGTTTTTAATGGTAAAATTGATATGATTATTGAAATGGGGAATTAATATGAAAATAGAGTTTAAAGATGGTAGTATTAAGGAATTCAAATTAAAAGTAACACCTCTTGAAATTGCAGAGTCAATTTCTAGTGGACTAGCTAATATGGCTGTTGGTGCTTTATTTAACGACGAATTTGTTAGTTTAGACTATCCAATTAGAGAAGATGGTAAAATTGATATTTTAACTAAAAGAGATGAAAGAAGTTTGCATATTCTAAATCACTCAGCAGCACACTTAATGGCTGAGGCGATTACTAATTTATATCCACATGCTAAATTCGGAGTTGGTCCAGCTATCGAAGAAGGCTTTTATTATGATGTTGATTTTGGTGAAGATGTTTTAAGAGAAGCAGACTTAGAAAAAATAGAAGCTGAGATGAAAAGATTATCTGAAGTGGGAGCTGAGATTGTTCGTAAAGAATTATCATATGAAGAAGCTAAGAAACTATTTACACGTGATGAATATAAATTAGAATTAATTGAAGAGTATAAAAACGAAATTATTTCAGTTCATACTCAAAATAACTTTACTGATTTATGTCGCGGAGGACATGTTTCTAATACTAAAGATATTAAACATTTTAAATTATTATCTCTTGCCGGAGCATACTGGAGAGGTGATAGTAATAATAAGATGCTAACAAGAATTTATGGTACAGCTTTTTGGAATAAAAAAGATTTAGATGAATATTTAGTATTATTAGAAGAAAGAAAGAAACGTGATCATCGTAAATTAGGTCGTGAACTAGGAATATTTATGTTATCTGAATATGGTCCTGGTTTTCCATTTTGGTTACCAAATGGGATGATTTTAAAACGTGAACTTATTAACTATTGGTACAAAGTTCATGATAAACATGATTATAAATATATTGAAACACCAACTATGTTAAACCAAGAACTTTGGGAAATTTCTGGACACTGGGGTAATTATCGTGAAAATATGTATACATCAACTATTGATGAAAAAGAATTTGCGATTAAGCCAATGAACTGTCCGGGCGGGATGTTAGTTTATAAAAATGACATTCACTCATATCGTGACTTACCACTACGTGTAGGTGAGTTAGGACACGTTCATCGTTATGAAGCTAGTGGTGCATTAACTGGTTTATTTAGAGTAAGAGCATTTACTCAAGATGACGCCCACTTATATATGAGACCAGATCAAATTCAATCAGAAGTAATTGAATTAATTAAATTATTTGATGAAATTTATGATACTTTTGGATTAAAATATCATATTGAACTTTCAACTAGACCAGAAAATTATATTGGTGAAATCTCTGCATGGGAAGTTTCTGAAAAAGCATTATTTGAAGCGGCTAAAGCTTCTGGAAAAGAAGTTAAGATTAATCCAGGAGACGGAGCTTTCTATGGTCCAAAGTTAGACTATAAAATTAGAGATTCATTAAATAGAATTTGGCAATGTGGTACTATCCAACTAGATATGAACTTACCTGAAAGATTTGAATTAACTTATATTGATGAAAAAGGAGAAAGAGTTCGTCCGGTTATGTTGCACCGCGCTATTTACGGATCTTTAGAAAGGTTTATTGGTATTTTAATTGAACATTATGGTGGAGCTTTTCCTACATGGTTAAGTCCACTTCAAACAAAAATTATTCCGGTAAATTTATCAAAACACAGCAAATATTCAGAAAAAGTTTTAGAAGAACTTCAAGCTGCCGGAATTAGAGCTGAGATTGATTTACGTGATGAAAAATTAGGTTATAAAATTAGAGATGCCCAAACTTCAAAAATACCATTTAGTATCGTAATTGGTGATAAAGAAGTAGAATCTAACGAAGTTACATACCGTAGATATGGCGATGATAAACAAATCACCGTTAAATTAACTGAATATGTCAATTTATTGAAAAATATAATTATAAATAAAGAATAATTTGAATGAAAAATTTAAAATTATGTTGAAAAATTAATTTATTTCATATATACTATATGTAGTGCATAAAGATGCAAAAAAAGGGAGGAAAAATATATGTTTAAAAGAATTATGGGTTTCTTATTAGTAGCTTTGGCAGTATTTACATTAGCTGCTTGTGATGGTACTCCAGATCCAAAACCTGAAGAGAAAAAGGACAAAATCGTTCTAATTACCGACAAAGGTGGTATTGATGACAAATCATTTAATCAAGGATCATATGAAGGAGTTAAAGCATTTGGCGATGCCAATAACATTCCTTACGCTTATTTAAAACCAGCAGATGCTACTAACGAAGACTACATTGCAGCTATTGAGCAAGCAGTTGGAGATGGAGCAACAGTAATTGTTACTCCGGGATACTTATTTGAAGGACCAATTAACGTTGTTCAAAAAGATTTCCCAGATGTAAAATTTATTTTACTAGATGGAAGTCCTACAAACGTTGAAAATGGATCTTTAGAAAGTAACGTTTATTCAGTGTTCTATGCTGAAGAACAAACAGGATTCTTAGCTGGATATGCAGCAGTGAAAGATGGATTTAGAAAATTAGGATTTATGGGTGGTATAGCAGTACCAGCTGTTCAAAGATTTGGACACGGATTTGTTCAAGGTGCAGCAGTTGCAGCAGAAGAATTAGGTTTAGCTGACAACTCAGTTACTATTGACTATCTATATACTGGTGACTTCAAAGCTACTCCAGAAGTACAAGCAATGGCAGCATCATTTTATCAAAATGGTGTAGAAGTAATCTTCGCATGCGGTGGAGCAGTAGGACAATCTGTAATGGCAGCGGCTGCAGCATCAACTGACAAATGGGTTATTGGTGTTGACGTTGACCAAAGTGCTGACTCTCCAACAGTTATTACTTCATCTACTAAAGAATTAGCAATTTCAGTTCAACAAGCATTAAAAGCTATTTTCATTGATAAAAACTGGGCTACAGATTTCGGTGGAAAATCAGTTGTTCTAGATGTTACTAAAGACGGAGTTGGACTACCAATGGCAAATTCACGCTTCAGAACATTCAACTTAGAAGCATACAATGTAATTTATGGTAAATTAGTTGACGGAACTGTTCTAGTAAGTGACGTTATTGGTGAATTCGGAGATGACGGAAACGCAGCTAAACAATTTGAAACTACTAAAGTTAAAGTAACTGTTGTTCCATTCGGTGCATAATTTAATAATTATAACATTAACTAGATTATAAAAAAGGGATACAAAGGGTAAGAAGTTTTTCTTATCCTTTGTATTGTATATAAAGTGAGATTATTATGACAAGAAATGTAATTGAGATGAAAAATATAACCAAATGTTTCCCAGGTATTATAGCCAACGATAACATTACATTTGAACTCCGTAAAGGCGAAATTCACGCTTTACTAGGGGAAAATGGTGCCGGTAAATCGACACTTATGAGTGTTTTATTTGGACTATACCGACAAGATGAGGGAGAAATTTTATTAAATGGTGAGCCAATTAATATTAATAGCCCTAATGATGCTAATAAATATGGTATTGGGATGGTACATCAACATTTTAAGTTAGTTGATGTATTTAGTATTTTGGATAATATTATTTTAGGGGTTGAACCAAATAAGGGTGGCGTTTTAAATCGTAAACATGCCAAAGCAGAGTTAACTGACTTAACAAAAAGATATGAGCTTCATGTTGATTTGAATGCAAAAATTTCAGATGTTACTGTTGGGATGCAACAACGAACTGAAATTTTAAAAATGCTGTATCGTGATAATGATATTTTAATTTTTGACGAGCCAACAGCAGTTTTAACTCCGCAAGAAATTGATCAATTAATGATTACGATGAAAAATTTAGCTAAAGAAGGTAAATCTATCGTATTTATTACCCATAAACTTGATGAGATTATGGCTGTATGTGATCGCGTAACGGTTTTAAAACAAGGAAAACATATCGCAACCGTTGATGTTAAATCGACAACCAAAGAAGAACTATCAAAAATGATGGTTGGACGCGATGTTGAATTTACGATTGAAAAAAACCCACAACAACTAAGAGAAAAAGTACTACAAGTTAGAGATTTAGTGGTTGTTTCACCATTTAGTAAAAGAAATGTAGTTGATGGTGTTAGTTTTGATGTAAGGGGCGGAGAAATTGTTTGTATTGCCGGCGTTGATGGTAACGGACAAAGTGAACTCGCACAAGCTATTTCAGGATTAATTAAACCGAAAAGTGGTCATATCTATTTAGATGGCGTTGATCTTGTTCATAAATCAATTCGTTACAGAAATGATCATGGGTTAAGTCATATTCCTGAAGATAGACAATTACACGGTTTAATATTAAACGATACATTAGCTCATAACTTAAACTTGAAAAAATATCATAAAGAACCTTATCAAAAACGAGGAATTGTTAAAGAAAATCCAATTAATCGTGATGGTAAGATATTAATTGATAAGTTTGATATTAGAGCTGCTCAAGGAGTTAAAACTTTATCTGGTTCAATGTCAGGTGGAAATCAACAAAAATCAATTATCGCTAGAGAAATTAGCCAAGAATCTGATTTATTATTATCGGTTCAAACTGTTAGAGGATTAGACGTCGGAGCGATTGAATTTGCTCATAAACAAATCCTAGCAGAGCGTGACGCCGGTAGAGCAGTATTACTTATTTCTTTTGAACTAGAAGAAGTAATGAGTGTAAGTGATAGAATTCTAGTTATGTATGAAGGTAAGATTGTTGGGGATTTAGATCCTAAGAAAATTACCGTTGAAGAACTTGGTCTTTATATGGCGGGTTCTAAACGAGATGAAGAACTAATGAATAAAGTTCATGAAGAACCTATTATAAAGTCAGAACCACACATTAGAAAAGATATCAAGCATAAACCATTTAGATACAAAAAGTTTAATTATCCGAGTTATAATAAACTTTTCCAAAAACAAGATGAAAGAGGCGGTGATCGAAGATGAAAACGAAAATTCAATCATTTTTTCAAAAACCAGCTATTAAAAATCTTTCATCATCTTTAATTGCTATTTTCCTTGGATTACTAATTGGATTTATCATTATGTTAATTGCTAATTCGCAAAATGCTGTTGCGGGATTAGGGAAGATGTTTAAGGGAGCATTTAATAATCCAGCTGGTCCAGTTAGAGGAATTGGTCAATTATTATATAGATCAACTCCGCTTATATTTACTGGTTTAGCGATTGGATTTGCATTTAAGACCGGGCTATTTAATATTGGGGCTAGTGGGCAATATACTATGGGTATCTTTGGAGCCCTATTAGTCGCATTCTTAGGCGGTTTCTTAGGAATTTTGCAATGGCCATTAGCAATCCTGGTTGGCGCTTTATTTGGTGCTATTTGGGGATCTATACCGGGTATTTTAAAAGCTTTCCTAAACGTTCATGAAGTTATTACGTCAATTATGTTAAACCATATTGGAGTTTTATTCGTTAATGGAATTTTATCGACATACTATAAAGGCATTATTATTGATAACGCGACTAACCGAAGCCATCCGATTCCTAAAAATGCGAGAAATCCATTTGTTGGATTAGATAAAGTTTTCCCTAACTCTGGGGCAGATATTGGAATTATTCTAGCAATCATTTCAGTTATTATCGTTTACTTTATATTAAAGAAAACAGTCTTTGGTAAAGAATTAATTGCTGTTGGGTCTAACCGACACGCGGCTAAATATGCCGGAATTAATGAAAAAAAGAGTATCATTTTATCAATGGCTATTTCAGGATTTTTAGCTGGATTAGGTGGGGCACTGTTTATTTTAGCTCCAAGTGCAAGAAACTTAGGTAATAACTATACTCTTGTTAATACAATCCTTTCTCAAGGATTTGATGGTATCCCAATTGCATTACTAGCCAATAGTCATCCAATTGGCATATTAATCGCAGCTTTATTTGTCCAATATATAAGTTTGGGTGGACAATATATGCAAAGCTTAGGCTTCAAAGCTGAAATTGTTAACGTAATTATTGGTGTAATTTTATATTTTAGTGCGTTTTCTTTAATTTTAGGACGTTCAGTTACTAGACTATTTAAACGCAAGAAAAAAGTAAATAAAGATAAACCTCAAGAAGAAGTCATTAAGGAGTCTGATGATACAGATAGTGTTGAAACTTTAGAATTGGGGGGTGAAGTAAAATGATGTTTTTGATTAACCAATCGCTTTATTTTATTCTTCCTCTATTAATCGTAGCACTAGCTGGTATGTTCTCTGAAAAGAGTGGTACAGTTAACATTGCTCTTGAAGGAATCATGGTTATTGGTGCATTTGCCGGAATTTATTTTATATATTCTGTTCAAAATGCAATGAGTACTCCAGAAGTATTTGAAGCCTTATCAGCATCGCAAAAGAGAATATATACATATTTTTCTAACAATCCGCAACTTATGCTAATTGTTGCGATGATACTAGCTGCTTTAGCAGGAATGGCCTTTTCAGCATTATTAGGATTTTTAGCGATAAATATGAAAGCTAATCAAACTATTGGTGGTGTCGCATTAAATATTTTAGCTGGAGCACTTGCAATATTTATGGCTAGAACTTTAACTGACCAAGGAGTAAGTCACTTAAAATTTGATAATATCTTTAGGTTTAGATCAAATGCTTTTATCAATTTATTCCCTAATGTTCAAGAAGGAACAATTGGTTATAAAGTAGTAGAAGGTATTAATTATATTTTCTTCTCTGAAGCATTCCTATTTACCTATATTTCAATTGCCATCTTCTTAGTTAGTGCATTTATAATTAAGAGAACTCGCTTTGGTATGAGATTATCAGCGTGTGGTGAACACCCACAAGCTGCTCAATCAGTTGGGATTAATGTTTATAAATATCGTTGGGCAGGAGTATTAATCTCTGGTGCATTAGGTGGATTTGGTGGATTAATTTATATTATTCCTACATCAGTTAGTTTCCACGGAACAGTTAACGGATATGGATTCTTAGCGTTAGCGGTATTAATTTTTGGTCAATGGAAGCCAGTTAAAATCTTATTTGCAGCAATCTTCTTTGGATTATTCCAAATGTTATCAATTAACTTATTTACAATAGATACAGTTAAAGTATGGTTAGAAGCTAACAATAAGGTTCCGCTTGCGATGATTATTAGAATCATGCCATTCTTAATTACTTTAATTGCGTTATCGTTAACGTCTAAATCATCAAGGGCACCAAAAGCTTCTGGTATCCCATTTGATCCAAAAGGATCATAATTTAATAATATTACTAAAAGAATGTCAATATTTTACGACATTCTTTTATTTTTCTTAATTATGTATAATTAAGGTGTTATAATTATATTGAAAGGAACTTGATATTATGATGAAAGTAATTTTAAAGACGGAACGCGCTAAAGGTTTTACGAGAGGGGAAAAACCGATACCGCGCAATTTAGAAGCTAATGAAGTATTAATTAAAGTTATTTCAGTCTCTATTTGCGGAACAGATTTGCATATTTATAACTGGGATGCATGGAGTCAAAATAGAATCAATCCGCCACTTACAGTCGGTCATGAATTTAGTGGTAAAGTAGTCAAAATTGGTTCTAATGTTTCAAAAGTTAAAATTGGGGATATAGTATCAAGTGAATCACATATTATTTGCGGGAAATGTGAATATTGTTTAACAGGAAATGGCCATATTTGTGAAAAAACTAAGGTTATTGGGGTTGATATGGACGGAGCATTTGCTGAATATATGAAAATTCCTGAAGAAAATTTATATATCGACACGTCAAACTTAGATCCGACATATTTATCTGTATTAGAGCCACTAGGAAATGCAGTTCATGCGGTAAAACATTTTGATGTAAAAGATAAGGATGTTTTAATTATTGGATGCGGACCAATTGGTTTAATGGGTATTGATGTAGCAATAGCTAGTGAAGCAAAAAGAATTTTTGCGACAGAAGTAAATCCGTACCGCATCAATTTAGCTAAAGAAATTGGTGCTCATCATGTTATTAATCCCAAAGAAGTAAATACATTAGAATATATTAAAAAACACACTAATAATAAAGGTGTAGATGTTGTTATAGATTTTTCTGGAAATGTTGGAGCCGTCGAAGAATCATTTGATTATGTAAAACCTGGTGGAGGAATTTCTATATTAGGAGCTTTTAATAATAAATTAAATGTTGATTTTAATAAAGTTGTTTTCAAAGGATTACATATCTACGGAGTAACTGGAAGGTTACTTCCTAAAACATGGCAACAAATTGACGAGTTATTAAAATCTAAAAAACTCCAATTTGATAAATTTGTTACACACATTTTTCCTTTTGATGAATTTGAAAAAGGAATTAAAGTTATGAACGAAGGAAAATCAGGAAAGGTAGTTTTAAAATTATGAAAGAAAATAGTATTAAGTTAAAAATAGAAGAATTAAAAAAAGAAGGTGTCTACCGTAAGCTATCTGTTAGTAGTTCACCAAATAAAGCAGTTATTACATTAAATGGCAAACAAGTTATTAACTTATGCAGTAATAACTATTTAGGATTTGCTAATCATCCAAGAATGAAAGAAGCTGCTAAAAAAGCAATCGACAAATACGGTGTTGGTTCAGGAGCAGTTAGAACGATTAGTGGAAATATTGAAATCCATGAAGAGTTAGATGAGCGCCTTGCTAAATTTAAACGTGAAGAGGCAGCACTAGTCTTTCAATCAGGATTTTTAGCTAATCTTGGAGTTATTCAAGCGATTACTGACAGAGGTGATTTAATTATCTCTGATGAATTAAATCACGCATCAATTATTGATGGTGTTAGACTTTCACGTGCTGATAAAGCGGTTTTCCCTCACAGTGATATGAAAGCTCTTGAACAAATCTTAAAAGAAAGAAGAAAAGACTATAACGAAGTTTTAATCATTACTGATGGAGTTTTTTCAATGGACGGAGATATTGCAAATCTTCCTGAAATTGTAAGACTAGCTAAAAAATATGATGCTAAAGTTTATGTTGATGATGCTCATGGATCAGGCGTTTTAGGTGAAAATGGACGCGGAACTGTTGACCATTTTAACTTACATGGCCAAGTTGATTATATTATGGGAACATTATCAAAAGCGATTGGTGTTGTTGGAGCATATATTGCTGGATCATCAGAAATGAAAGATTACTTACTACATCGCGGACGTCCACTTTTATTTTCAACTTCAATGATGCCTGCAGCCTGTGGTGCAGCCATTGAAGCTATTACCATGTTAGAGGAAACTGATGAATACTCAAAAAAACTTTGGGATAACACTAAATATTTCCAATCTAAATTAAAAGAGTTAGGCTTTACTTTAGGTAAAACCCAAACCCCTATTACGCCACTGATGATTTATGATGAAGCTAAAACTATGGATTTCGCTAAAAAATTATTAGAGCGCGGTGTCTATACTTCTGGAATAGTATTTCCAACTGTTCCAAAAGGAACTGCAAGAATAAGAATGATGCTATCAAGCGAACATACAAAAGAAGAACTAGACTTTGCAATTAAACAAATCTACGAACTATCTAAAGAATTAGGAATAATTTAACATATTCCGACTAGAGAAAGGATTGACAACTATGACTAATCAAGAATTAAT
Organism: Acholeplasmataceae bacterium; assembly: GCA_012837585.1. Lineage (GTDB taxonomy): Bacteria > Bacillota_I > Bacilli_A > Acholeplasmatales > Acholeplasmataceae > DUQW01. The sequence goes on along the minus strand of DUQW01000003.1, from coordinate 16,486 downwards.
TAAATATATTGGAACTATTTATGATCCAAGCGCCAAAAAAACATTAGAAGAAACTGGTGGAATTGAATCAGCTTATATTAAACCCGATGGCGTTTGTGAAGTAGTAGTTAAATTAGTAAATAAGGAAAAAGATGAACGTGAAGTTAGAATTAATATTACTAAACTATTAAAAGTTGATTTAAACTTACCAGGAGCAGTAATTACCATTAATGAATTTCCAAAACCAAGACCACCATATATTTATTTAGGAGTTGCTAGTGGTAAGGGTGGAGTTGGTAAATCGACTGTAACTGTTAATTTAGCAAAAGCATTAAATAATTTAGGTATTAAAACGGCTATTATTGACGCTGATGTTTACGGAGCGTCAATTCCGTTTATTTTAGATATTAAAAAAACGCCAGTAATGGGCGATGAAAATGAATTAATGATTCCACTTCAAGGAGAAGGTATTGAAGTTATTTCAACGGAGTATTTTATGCCTGATGATAAGCCACTAATGTGGAGAGGACCAATGCTTAACAAGATGTTAACTTACTTTTTTAATAGTGTTCGTTGGGCTGATGATACTAAACTGATTTTAATAGACTTACCTCCTGGAACTGGAGATGTTGCCTTAGATATTAATAAATTTGCACCAAAAAGCAAAATGGTAATTGTCACTACTCCAAGTCTTCCGGCATCTAAAATTGCCGTTAAAGCTGGTATTGGGGCAAATCAAATTGGCCATGAAGTTATTGGTGTTATTGAAAATATGAGTTATTATTTAAATCCAGTATCAAAAAATAAAGATTATATCTTTGGTCAAGGTGGAGGAATTGAAGTAGCAAGTAAATTAGATGTACCCCTTTTAGGCGCTATTCCGATAAACTATGAAGAATATAAAGAAGTAGTTAAAAAAGAATATGAAGATATCGCTAAAATTATTATAAAGACAATGGAATTATAATATGCTAATTAATCACGAATTTATTCACGTAAAAACATATCAAGCAGAAAAAGCCAAAGCTACTATTATTCTTTCACACGGAATTGCTGAACATCACTTAAGATATGAAGAGTTAATTAAATATTTAAATAAACACGATTATAACGTATTAGCTTATGATTTAAGGGGACATGGTCGTAGTGGCGGTAAACGTGGTTATGTTAAATCAGCCAATGTGTTTGTTAAAGATTTGGAAGAATTAATTGAGTATGCTCAAAAAAGATATAAAACTAAAGTTTTTTTACTGGGTCATTCATTAGGGGCATTGATTCATAACTTATATTTAGTATCTAATGATAAGTTAAATATAGATGGTGTTATTGCTTCAGGGGCAACCGGTAATTTTACTAAAGCAGTTAAATTTTTAAGATTCTTCCCGGGTGAACTTTTATGGTTTGTTAAGGTCAAAACTAATTTTGAAGATCCTAATTTATACAGTGATCCATTACAAGCCTTAAACTTTAAAAAAGACGATTATTTATTAGATTATTTTTATTTATCATTAATTAACAAAACAATGATTCACGGACTTAGGAAGATTAAAAAAGGAATGCACCTGATTGATATTCCGTATTTCTTTATTCACGGAGAAGAAGATATAGTTGTTCCTCCTGAATTAAGCGAATATTTATATAATCATATTAGTTCACAAGATAAAACAAGAAAGTTATATCCAGAATTAAAACATAACATTCTAAACGATTCAAAAAGTAAACCAGTTTTTGAAGATATCGTTGAATGGTTAGATAAAAGAATATAATAAAATAAAAAAATGGCGCAATTTTTGCGCCATTTTATATTTATAATTATCCTACAAGAATAACTTTAACTTCACCAGGTCCGACTAAGAAAAACGGATTTCCGTTTAACGTGAAATCATTAACGTTAGCTTCGCCTTCAACGCTGTCAAATTCAAATAAAACATCAATTTTTTGTGCTAAATCAGCATCTAAAGTGTCTAAGTTAACTTCCATATATTCTTGATAAGAAGTATTTGTGTTACCAACGATTAATAATAATTTATCTTCTCCTTTAGCATTGAATGTATAACCAAATGCTAATCCGATATGTGGTCCTTTAACTTCAAACATATGGAATTTCTTAGGGTTTAATTTAGATAAATATTTATTTCTAACTGGTAATAATTTTCTAATATGACTAACTAATGAATGATCATTTTGATAATGAAGTGCGTATTTATCAAACAATGCAAGTTTTCCGTAGAACGGATCACTTTCTGGTAAGTGATATCTATCTTCAGGAGTAGCATCAATTCCTAAGTTCATTGGTTGAACTTCATAGAATTCTTGACCTGAGTTAATAAATGGCATTGTATTTGGAATGAAGAAGTTAACTAAAGTTAATAAATTAGTTAAGTTAACACCATTATGTTTTCCGGCAAGTCTAGGAGTATCATGTGTTTCACCACAAGCAAAAGCTGGTAAAGCAAGTGTTGGTGCAGCTTCAATAAACTCGTGTAATTTACCTTCTAAAATACGGTTTTCCATCCAGAAACCATTACCAATAATCGCATCATAACCTAATTTTTTAGCTTGCAAAGCATTAGATGGATCTAATTCTTCTGCAACGAATACGAAATCTTGATCAATTTCTCTTGCTTTTGAAATAATCATTTCAATTAATTCTTTAGGTAGAGCATGTCCCATGTCAATTCTAGCACCATCAATTCCAAATTCTCTTTGATAATATGGAATAATATCAGCTAGTAATTCCCAAAGTGGCATATTAGGTTCTAAACCAGGGTGTAGGTTTGATTTGATAGTATCAAATAAAATATAAGGAGGTTGATTTTTCTTTAAATATTTTTGAGCATTAACCGGATGATCTAAATATAATCTAAAGAAAGTAACATCATACCAAGGTGGTTGATTGTCATTAATGTGGTCTGAAAATGCTGGAGCAACAGTCATCTTATAAACTTTATCAACTGCATCTAAAATATTTACTCCACTTTCAACTAATGCTCTTACTTCATCCCATTTAGCTGGATTTAATTTATATGGATTTTCCTTAAATAATTTTAAGTGAGCTTTAGTATTTTCGTGCTCATATACTTTTGGCATATGTTTGGCATGCGGAGGTACTACCTCAGCATCAATGGTATCAATTAGTGGTGGATTATATTTTGATAAGTCTTTCGTGTTAATCCAGTAAAACCAATCCGGATGATCTAAAATTAAACTAGAATCTAATGCATTAGTTCTTGGAATAATGTCAATCATAATTCTAATTCCTAAAATATGAGCAGCTTCAACAAAAGTTTTAAACTCATCTTTTAGTGTCATTTTATCCCCAGTTAAAGAATCTTTTAGGTTTTCATCTAATCCGGTAAAGTTAACTACAGCATAACTAGAACCTAAATCTCCTTTAGGTCTATAAGTAGAATAACTTGATAAAGGTAAGAAGTATAAAACATCAATTCCAATTGATTTTAAATATGGAAGTAAGGCTATTGATTTAACAAATGAACCAAGTTCTGATAAATCATACATGTTAGCTTCATCAATTTCTCCACTACGGTCATTATCCCAAGTAGTAGAAGTACGAGCCATTAGAGAATAAAAAACACTCTTTTTATGCCAGTTTGTACGTCTTGTAACTTTTTTAGAATTAGAAATCGATTCTAAGTAGTTGACACCTTTTTGTTTTTTTGGCAAAAATAAATCTTCAATTAAAAAAGAATAAAAATCATAAGGATTAATTAAAATTTCACCATTTCCAACACATTTTCCTTGATCTTTGTAATTTAGTAATGAAGGAATAGTGTAATTTAGTGGATATGATGGTTTATTCTTTTTCAAAACTGCTGCTAATTTTTTTAACATTGCAAGTCCCCCTTGTTAAATAATCTCTCAATAAATAGTATACATTATATTATTTATAATATAAATTTTAATTCAAATGAAACCGCTTTCAAAGTACTTTAATCAAGATATATATCTAATATTTCAAAATAGTGGTAAAATATTTAGTGAAAGGAATTGACATATGAAAACACAAGATTTTGAAAATATAAGAAGTAAATATTTCCCACTGTATTTTACTTTCATAATGATATCACTTATTATTATGCTAGTAACTATAATTGTTTTAATATTTATTCCACTTAAAATAGAATGGTGGGTATTTCTAATTTTAGCAATTAGTGCTATTTTTTTGGTATTTTTGTTCATAATACTAGCTGATATTGTCGAAAGAAGATACGTTAAAAAATACAATAATAAATTTCAAGAGGAAGTAATTAAGCCAATTATTAATAATGTGTTTAAGGATGTTGATTGGGATAAGAAAATACCACTTAAGTTATCAGAGATTACTCTAATTGGAAAATCTCATAAATATAAAGTGTTAAATGAAATTCATACTAGTGAATATTCAATATATGAAGTTTCGATGTTAAATGACTTTCGATTTAGAGGGTTTGTCATAAAAAAAGAACTGCAAACCGATTCTAAACCATTTATAATGTTTAATTATAAGTATTATTTTAAACCTAAAGTTAAAGATCAAAAAATACAAACTGGTGTCGCTAACTTTGACAACAGATATTTATTATATTCAAGCGATTCTAATTTTAAGATGGATCCAAAATTAGCAAATGCCTTGTCTATGAAATTATCTGCCTTCAAACAAGTAGGATTAGCCATTCAAAATAATACTGTGTATTATGTTGTAGCATACCGTTCATCATTTAATGCAGAATTAAATTTAAACATGCCATTATTGGATTCGATAAATGATGAATATATTAAAAAAATGGATGAATTTTTGCGTAAATTAAAATCTATTGCGATATTTGAGATATGACATTAATTGAATCGTTATTACATTAATTGACTATTTTACTAAAAGTGATAAAATATAATTAGAAATATAATTCTCAGGGCGGAGTGGAAGTCTCCACCGGTGGTAATAGTCCACGAACCTTATAGGTTGAACTAGTGAAATTCTAGTACCGACAGTTATAGTCTGGATGAAAGAGAACATAATAAAATTCTTTTTTATGTTTTTATGCCGCCTGAGAAGGTGGTTTTTCATTTCTAAGGAGGCATTAAATATGATAAATAACACCAACAACAAATTATTAAAACCAGTACTAGCGGCAATTTTAGCGGCGTTAGCTTTAATAGTCGGTTATCTTGAAATTGTCTGGCCAATGGCACCATGGTTAAAATTAGATTTTAGTGAAGTTGTAATTTTAATTTCATTTGTTTTAATTGGATTTAACCACACCTTAGCAGTAATAGTGATTCGTTCAGTTGTAAGGTGGTTAATTTCTGGTCATTCAACTAATATTCCGTTTCCATTTTTTGGGGAAACTGTCGCTATCGTTGCTTCAATTGTAATGATATTAATCTATATGGGATTTAGTCGAGTTTTAAGAATCAATAACTATAGATATGATAGACCTAATTCTGTTTATGAAGGAAATAAAAGTCTTGTATCTGGTATTGGAAGAGAAATTGCACTGATATTAATTGTGACAGTATTAATGGCGCTATTTATGGTTACAATTAACTATTTAGTAGTAACTCCATCATTTGCTTCATCAGGCGAGTATCCATTCTTTATAAGTTTAGTTAACTCTGGTAAATATGATCGTATGTTTGGTGGACCTGGAATTATGAATTATACGATATTTATCGTTTCACTTTATGGTCCATTTAACTTAGTTAAATTTGCATCTTGTATGATTTTATTTACTTTAATTAGAAGACCAATATTAATTGCAATTAACAGTGAAGAATAAAAAAATACAAAATCATATGTTATTTTGTGTTATCAGTTTATTAAAGTGGTGATATTTAGTATAATATTAATGGATTTTAATTATTTTTAAAATAGGAGGAATAAAATTATGCCATTTATTACAGATGTATATGCAAGAGAAGTATTAGATTCACGTGGTAACCCAACAGTTGAAGTTGAAGTTATTACTGAATCAGGAGCGTTTGGACGCGCATTAGTACCATCAGGAGCTTCTACAGGAGAACACGAAGCTGTTGAATTACGTGATGGTGATAAAAGCCGTTATTTAGGAAAAGGAGTTTTAAAAGCTGTTGAAAACGTTAATGAAATTATTTCATTTGAAATCTTAGGCGCTAACGTATTAGACCAAGTAGCTATTGACCAAATCTTAATTGATTTAGACGGAACACCTAACAAAGGTAAATTAGGAGCTAACGCAATTTTAGCAGTTTCTATGGCAGTAGCACGTGCTGCAGCTGATTACCTAGGAATTGATTTATATCACTACATTGGTGGATTTAACGCTAAAACTTTACCAGTACCAATGTTTAATATTTTAAACGGTGGATCACATGCTGATAACTCAGTTGACTTCCAAGAGTTTATGATTATGCCAGTTTCTGCTGAAACATTCGCTGAAGCATTAAGAATGGCTGCTGAGGTATATCATAACTTAAAGAAAGTTTTAATTGAAAAAGGATTAAATACAGGTGGTGGAGACGAAGGTGGATTTGCACCAAACTTAGGCTCAAACGAAGAAGCACTACAAGTTATTTTAGAAGCTATTAAGAGAGCTGGATACGTTGCAGGTAAAGATATTTATTTAGCGATGGACGTTGCAGCATCAGAATTCTACAACAAAGAAACTAAAAAATATGAATTGGCTAGCGAAGGCAGACAATTAACAGCTGCTGAAATGGTAGATTTCTACGAAGACTTATGTAATCGTTATCCGATTATTTCAATTGAAGACGGATTATATGAAGATGACTGGTCTGGTTGGAAATTATTAACTGACAGATTAGGTAAGAAAATTCAATTAGTTGGAGACGACTTATTCGTTACTAACACTGAAAGATTAGCTAGAGGGATTAAAGAAGGAATCGCTAACTCAATTTTAATTAAAGTTAACCAAATTGGTACTTTAACTGAAACTTTAGATGCGATTGAAATGGCTAAGAGAGCAGGTTATACTGCAGTTATTTCTCATAGAAGTGGTGAAACTGAAGATACTACTATCGCTGATTTAGCTGTTGCATTAAATGCTGGCCAAATTAAGACCGGATCAACATCTAGAACTGATAGAATTGCTAAGTATAATCAATTAATGAGAATTGAAGATAACTTAGGATTTACTGCAATTTATCCAGGATTATCTACTTTCTATAACATTAAAAAGTAAAATAGTATAAAAAGAAGGCTGGTTTACCAGCCTTTTTTAATATTTTATATTAAACATGGTATAATTTATGTATGAAACAAAATGATTTATTACAAAAAATATTAATATTCTTTTATAATCATGAAAGTCAAAGCATTGATTTAGACTTTATTTTTAGCGAATTTGAAATAAACGAAGACGATATTAAAAACATTGATAATTATCAAAAGTATTTTTATCTTCATAATAATCAACTAAAACTTCATCCTAATTTAAGAGTTGGTAAAATTTCTAAAGGAAAGATGACTGATTATTTAAAATCACATGATGAAAGTTATCGTTTAACTTTTAAAACACTAACTTTAAATGGTGATATCGTATTAATGAATATGATGACCGAAGTTATTTTACTTTATCTAGAAAGGGAAACGACTCACTTAATAGCTGAGGTTGATTTTAGTAAAAAAAGAAAGAAACCTTTTTATATTTTGGAAAACATTGAGGATTTCCATTTAGAGTTAAATAATGCACCTAATTTAATGAAAGGTGAAATTATTTATGTTGAAATAAATGAAGTTAAAAATAAGAAGATAATCGGAACTTACGTTGATACAATTGGTCATGTTAATGATCCCGATGTGGAAATGTTAAAAATTATCTATAAAAAAGATTGGCCACTTGAGTTTTCACCTGAATTAATTGAGGAAGCAAGAAATATTACTATAGATTTAGATAACGAAAGAAAAATGAGAGTTGATTATACAAATACTCTTACTTTTACTATTGATGGAGCTGACGCTAAAGATTTAGATGATGCCATTAGTTTTAAAGAAGAAATAGATTACTATGAAGTTGGAGTTCATATTGCTGATATTGGGTATTTAGTTAAAGAAGGCTCACTTATTGATTTAGAAGCCCAAAGAAGAGCGACTAGTTTATATGTAGTTAATAAAGTAATTCCAATGTTACCTGTTCAAATTAGTAACGGTATTGGCTCACTTAATGAAGATGAAGAAAAACTTGCGATGTCAGTTATTTTTAAAGTATCTAAATCTTTGCAAGTAATTGATTATAAAATAGAGAAAACTATTATAAAAAGTGATCAAAGATTAACTTATGATGAAGTTAATGATTTATTCCAAAATAATAAATTTAATCATAAAAACGAATTGAAATACGCTCTACTTACTTTATTTGATTTTTCAAAAGTGTTAGAAAAGAAAAGTAAAGAGTCTGGTTCAATTGATTTTGAATCAACTGAACTTGAATTTATCGTAGAAGATGATAAAGTTTTAGAAATTAGAAAAAGAGAATCTTATGAAGCCGAAAAGTTAATTGAAGTATTAATGATTTTAGCTAATGAAACAGTGGCAACACACTTATATAACTTAAATTATCCATCGGTTTACCGTATTCATGAGGCTCCTGATTTAGAAAAATTAAGTGAATCAGTTAAAGTGATTTCAAGATTAGGTTTTGAATCTAATATTAAAGATTATAAAAATCCTAAAAATATTGCAAAACTTGTTAATCTTGCAAGTGAAACTAGATATAAACAAATTGTTAGTCAATTAGTTTTAAAAGCGATGAAGCGTGCTGTATATGTCTCATATCGTGATATCCATTACGGACTAGGATTACAATGTTATACACACTTTACGGCACCGATTAGAAGATATCCTGATTTAATTTTACATAGAATTATTAATGATTTATTATTTAATAAGACAGATTTTCAAAAAAAGTTTTCTTATTATGATCAAGTTTTACCAGAAATTTTAAAACACTCAAGTACTCAAGAAAGAGTCGCAATTGAAATTGAAAGAGATGTTGAAAAACTATATTCAATTAACTATCTTAATCAAAATATAGAAAATGTTTATAAAGGACAAATCGTTTCTATATTACCATCAGGAATGTTTATTCAACTTAAAAATGGTATTGAAGGATTTTGTGCACTAAGAAATATGGATACATATTTTTACTTTTATGAAGAAACACTAAACTACATTAATGATTATGGTGTAGAATATAAATTAGGAGATTATGTATTAGTAAAATACATAGGACATGATGTTTCTAGATTAGAAATTGATTTTAGTATTATAAAGAAGGTATAAAATGAAAGTAATTGCTCAAAACCGAAAAGCAAGACATGATTATTTTATTTTAGATACCTATGAAGCCGGAATTAAGTTAAAGGGATCTGAAATAAAATCAATTCGTGCTGGAAAAATTAATATTCAAGATTCATATGTAACCTTTAAGAGCGGTGAGGCTCAACTTATCGGAGCACATATTAGCAAGTTTGATCAATCAAGCATTTTTAACCATGACGAAATTAGAACAAGAACTTTATTATTACATAAATCAGAAATTAGAAAATTAAGTAACCAAGTTACTTTAGATGGACATTCTGTTGTTCCACTCAGAGTCTATCTTAAAGAAGGGCTTTGTAAAGTCGAAATCGCCTTAGTTAAAGGTAAACAAACTCATGATAAACGTGAATCACTAAAACAAAGAGATCAAGAGGAAAGACTCAAAAAACAACTTCGTAGATAAGAAGGTATAAAAATATGAAAGTAGGATTAATGTTAGGTGGGGGCGGAGTTTTTTGCGTTTATCAAGTAGGTGTTATTAAAGCATTTATGTAAGAAGACTTACTTAAAGAAATTGATGTAGCATCTGGCTAATCAATCGGTGCAGTTAATCTTTTAATGATAATGGCTGGTCTATTATATGAGGAGATAGAAAACTTATGGCAAAAACTTGATAAAGAAAATCTTTATAAAGGAAATATGGTTTATTTTAAAAACGAACGAAAAAGTTTAGTAAATACCACTTTGCTATATCATTTAATGACTTCTGATATTAGCATTGCCAAAATTAAAGAATCTAAAATTCGTGGATATAGAACAGTAAAACAAGTTAAATCACCAAAACTTAAGTATCAAGTTAATTATTTTCATGGTGAGAAAAAGTATATTTTATTAAATGGAGTTGAAAATCCATTTAGAGTAGTAAGAGCTTAAGCTTCAGTTCCAATGTTGTTTGGTAGTACTAAAATGGTGATGGTTACTATGTTGACGGTGGTTTTATTGATAATAATCCAATTCACCCATTATTAGATGAAAATTGCGATTTAATTTTAGCAGTGCCAATTGCCACTAAATTTAACTACAAACAATATTAAGGGGAAGATATTACGATAATTGATTTTAAACACGGTCACCCATTTTCTCGTCTAAATTCAATTAATATACTTAGGTCAATGTATTTTGATCGTAAATTTGCTGAAAAACTAAAAAATGAAGGCTATAAATGGGCCAAAGAAATAATTAAACTTTTAAAAAAGTTTCATATAATTGTCGACAATCAATTTAGAATTGACAATAAATCTGTTAAATATTATAATTTAATGAGATAAAGGAGAGGAAAAACATGAACTTAGCACATAATTTTACATGGTACGAACTTAGAATAGTAGAATTTATACAAAAACTAAGTGGAAACCCTATTGTAGATAAAGGATTTATCTATATTAGTTATTTAGGAGAAGCGTATTTATTTATTATTTTGGCAGTATTATTATATTGGCTAATCGATAAAAAATGGGCTTATCAATTTGTAATGGCATTTTTAGGAAGCACTTTTATTGTTGGTGGATTAAAAGTAACAGTAAAAAGACTAAGACCTTATCAAGATTCAACTGCAGTACATAGTATTGGTACACCTGCAACAGAAGCTTATGGTGATACTAGTTACTCATTTCCGTCAGGACATAGTAATTCCGCAAGCTCGATTACTACGGGAATAATGAAGAAAACTAAAAATAAATTAATTAGATTTTTCTTAATTCTTAACGTGATATTAGTGCCTTTTTCTAGAATTTATTTAGGACAGCATTACTTATTAGACGTAATAGCCGGAATTTTTATCGGTTATCTTGTTGTTAATATTGTTTATAGTATCTTTAAACTAACTGAAAAAGAAGAGTGGGTTGGTTTTTGGTTGATCCCATTATTTGTTGCTGGAATGGCAGTAATTTTATTTTTGAAGATAGAATCACTATATAATAAACAATTATTTCAAGCAGCCGGAGCATTTGTTGCCTTTGCTTTTGGTTATTTTGTAGAAAAAAGATACATTAAATTTGTTCCAAGAGATAAAAGAGTTTGGGTTCAAATCTTAAAGTTTGTTATCGGAGTAGTAGTTATTGTAGCGTTACAACAAGGATTAAAATATGTTTTCCCGTATGCTGAAGTAATCCCTGGACAAACTATTGCTAGAAGAAATTTAGGATTTGACGCGATAAGATATTTCTTAATTGCGTTATGGGCAACATTAGGAGCTCCATTATTATTTAAAGCATTATTCCGTACTACACCAGAAGTTAAACAAGAAGAAAAAGTTGAAGTACAAGAAGTTAAACGTGAAAGAATAAGAACTAAATTACCTTATCAGGAGGCATAATTATGGATTTATTTGATAAAGTAGTAAAATATACCATTGCTGATGAATCAAAAGCAGCTGGTATTTACCCTTATTTCCATCAACTACAAACTAAGCAAGATGTTATTGTAGATATGGAAGGCAAACAAGTAATGATGTTTGGTTCTAATAACTATTTAGGACTAACTTCAGATGAAAGAGTTATAAAAGCTTCACTTAAAGCATTAGAAAAATATGGAACAGGTGTTTCTGGATCGCGTTTTTTAAACGGAACATTAGATATCCACTTAAAATTAGAACGTGATTTAGCTGACTTTTTAGATAAAGAAGATTGTACTTTATTTTCTACTGGATTTCAAACTAACTTAGGTATAATCTCGGCTATTGTTGGTCGTAATGATTTAATCTTTAGCGATAAGGAAAACCACGCCTCAATTTATGATGCAATTAGATTATCTTATGGTAAGATGGTTCGCTATAACCATAACGATATGGAAGATTTAGAAAGATTATTAGCAAATGCTGATCCTAATATGGGAAAATTAATCGTAACTGACGGTGTTTTCTCAATGGGCGGTGATATTGCTAATCTTCCTGAAATCGTAAGACTTGCTAAAAAATACGGTGCTAGAGTTATGGTTGATGATGCCCACGGATTTGGTACTATTGGACCAAACGGAAAAGGTACGGCTCATTATTTTGGATTAGAAGATGAAGTTGATATTATTATGGGGACATTCTCAAAATCATTAGCTTCAATTGGTGGATATGTAGTTGCATCAAGAAAAGTAGTAGATTACATTCGCCATAATTCTCGTCCTTATATTTTCTCAGCTGCGATTCCACCTGCAAATACGGCTAGTGCTAATGCGGCTTTAGATATTTTAAAAGAAAATCCAGAGAGAGTTAAAAAATTAGCTGATAATGCTAATTATATGAGAAAAAGATTAAAAGAATTAGGCGTTCCAATTATTGAATCTGAAACTCCAATTATTCCGATTTATACATATAAAATGATTAGAACATTTAAAATCTGTTTAGAATTATTTGAACATGGTGTTTATGTTAACCCTGTTATTCCACCAGCAACTCCAAAGGGAGAATGTTTAATTAGAGTTAGTTTAATGGCAACTCATACTCATGAAATTATTGATAAGGCGGTTGAAATTATTGCCAATATCGTATTAAATTATCCTGAAATTGAGGGTGATGAGTAGTGATAGTTTTAATTACTGGAGTATCTTCAGGAATTGGGCTTGCTAATGCGAAAAAGTTTCTTCGAAAAGGTCATACTGTTTACGGTATTTCAAGAAGAGAAGTAGAACTTGAAGGACTAAATCATTATTCAGCTGATATTACTGATCACGAACGAATTAACCAAATTGTTGATGAAATATACGAAAAAGAAAAAAGAATAGATATTCTAATTAATTCTGCAGGAATGGGTATTTCTGGTGCGGTTGAAGATACTGAAATTAGTAGTGCTGAACGTATGTTTGACATTAACTTTTTTGGTACGGCTAATATTACCAACCGAGTAATACCTTATATGAGAGAAAATGGTTACGGTAGAATTTGCAATATTTCATCGGTAGCTGGTGTTTTACCGATTGCATTTCAAACGTTTTATTCAGCTAATAAAGCGGCAATTTCACTTTATAGCGAAGGATTAAATATTGAAGTTAAACCTTTTGGTATTAGAGTAATTGACTTTATGCCTGGGGATATTAAAACTGGATTTACTGACGCAAGAAAGAAAAACAAATCTGATTCAATTCATTACGGAAAACGAATTGATATATCAGTTAAAGTAATGGAAAAAGACGAAAGAAACGGTATGTCAGTTGAGTATGTTTCAAAAGTGATGTATCGTAGTATTATGAAAAAAAGACCTCCGGTTAGAAAAATTATTGGAGTTCAATATAAATTTTTCTTATTCTTATATCGAATCTTACCAGTTAAATTTGTTAATTACGTTATGGGCAAACTTTACGGATAATAACTTAAAATCATATACTTAATTAGTTACCAGCAATGATAATTTGAAAAATAATCATTATGAAAGTATTTTTATATTTTATATGATAAAATATTAAAGGTGACTAAAACAAAAACTTAGCTAACAATTTAATTAATACATATTTAGTCGTCCTTTTTATTATTAAAGGACGATTTTATATTTAAAATGAAGGTGTATGCAAATGAAAAAATTAACCGCTCAACAAGTTAGAGAAATATGGCTAAATTTCTTTGAATCAAAAAAACATTCGATAATCGAATCAAGCCCACTAGTACCAGTAAATGATCCAACCTTACTTTGGATTAATGCTGGTGTAGCTCCACTTAAAAAGTACTTTGATGGTTCACAAATGCCGCCAAATAAAAGAATGACTAACGTTCAAAAGTGTATTAGAACTAACGACATTGAAAATGTCGGTTTAACTAGTAGACATCACACTTTTTTTGAAATGCTTGGTAACTTCTCAATCGGCGATTATTTTAAAAAAGAAGCTATCGAATGGGGTTATGAAATATTAACTAGTCCAAAATGGTTCGGTTTTGACTTAGAAAATTTATACTTTACTTATTACCCAACTGATTTAGATGCTAAAAATTATTGGCTTTCTTTAGGTGTACCTGAAAACCGAATTATCGCATCAGAGGAAAACTACTGGGAAATTGGTGAAGGTCCATGTGGTCCTTGTACTGAGATTTATTACGACCGCGGTGAAAAATATGATAAAAGAGGCATTGAACTAATTCGTGATGATATTGAAAATGATAGATATATTGAAATTTGGAATATCGTTTTTTCTCAGTATAACTCTAAACCAGGTTTAACTAGAGAAGAATATCCGGAACTTCCAAATAAAAATATTGATACCGGAGCTGGACTTGAAAGAATTGTTAGTATTTTCCAAGATGCAAAAACTAACTTTGAAACAGATTTATTCTTACCAATTATTACACATACCGAAAGTTTAACTAATATTAAATATGAAGGTCAAAAAGAATATAAAATTATTGCAGACCATATTAAAACTATTACAATGGCTTTAGCTGACGGTGCGGTATTTTCTAATGAAGGTAGAGGTTATGTACTTCGTCGTTTATTAAGAAGAGCCTTAAAGCACGGTCGTACTTTAGGCTTAAATGAGCCGTTTATGCATAAGCTAGTTGATGATGTTGTACAAATTATGGAAATTCAATATCCTCAAGTAAAAGATAATATTAAAATTATTAAACAAATTGTCTTAATTGAAGAAGAAAAATTCTTACAAACATTAGCCGAAGGAGAACGTCAATTTAATTTATTACTTGGTAAAACTGGCAAAGTAATTTCAGGAAAAGACGCTTTTAAATTATTTGATACATACGGTTTTCCGATTGAATTAACCGAAGAATATGCTAATGAACATAATTTATCAGTTGATTTAGAAGGATTTAAAGAAGAATTAGAACTTCAAAAAGAACGCTCAAGAAGTAGTCGTTCTGTTGAAGGATCAATGCATACTCAAGATGAAAGATTTTTAAAATTTACTGATAAATCTGAATTTGTGGGTTATGACGTATTAAAAACTGAAAGTAGGGTAATTGCTATTTTCGATCAAGGTATTGTCTTAGATAAAACACCATTTTATGCTGAAAGTGGTGGTCAAGTTTCTGATAAAGGATCGATTAACGGACTTGAAGTATTAGATGTTGTAAAACTACCTAACGGTCAACACCTACATTTAATTGAGCCAGCATTTAGCGTTGGTGATAAAGTTGTGGCTTTGGTTGATGCAGATAACCGAAATGATATTATTAAAAACCATTCGGCCACACACTTACTGCATAAAGCCTTAAAAGATGTCTTAGGAACACACGTAAATCAACATGGGTCAAGAGTATCTAATGAGTCATTAAGATTTGACTTTAATAATTTTACTTTCCCAACTGTTGAAGATTTATTAAAAATTGAAAAACTAGTAAATGATGAAATAAAATTGCATCATTCAGTTAATATTAAAAAGATGAATATTGATGAAGCTAAAGCTAAAGGTGCTCAAGCGTTATTTACTGAAAAGTATGATGATGTTGTAAGAGTTGTTAAAATGGGCGCTTCAATGGAGTTATGCGGCGGAACTCACGTTAATAACACTCGTGATATCAAAGGCTTTGCGATTGCTTCAATTGAGTCGATTGGATCAGGTATTTATCGTATTGAAGCAGTTACTGGCGATAAATTAGGCAGTAAAGTTTCTAATTATTTGAAAACTTTATTAAATGAAATTGCTAATTTAAATGATAAACTTTCAAAATTAGAAATTAAAGAAGTTAAATATAATAAACCAAAAACTCCAACAATTTTAGGCAGTTATCAAGATATCTTAAACTACCGCAAATACTTAGAAGACTTCAAATTATTAATCAAAGATTATGAAAGAGAAGTTAAAGAATATAACGAATCTAAAGCTCTTGAAAATTTATCAAATGTAACTAAAAATATTAATTCTAAGCGTGAAGTCTTACTTTTAAATGATTATGATGAATCTCTTCTTAAGGGTATAGTTGATCAAATTTATGATGAACATAAGTTAGAAGTCTTGTTTTTAGCTAATGTAAAAGATGGTAAAATTACCTTTATTGCTAAATCTAGTTTAAATAACGCTAACACATTAATTAAACTAGCATCAGAATTAACTGATGGCCGAGGCGGCGGTAAACCAGATTTTGCTAGAGGTGGAGGTAGTAATTTAGCTAAACTAAATGAAGCCTTAAATAAAATAAAGGAGATAACTATTGAATAGTCAAGTATTTTAACTAGATCAATTTGAAAAAACCTAAATATTAGGCCTAAATTTAAAATTATTTAGATTTAATAATTAGCTACAAATTATTAATTATCTATATTG
>DUQW01000026.1 GCA_012837585.1 Acholeplasmataceae bacterium | reverse complement strand
GTTTCTTTATCAGTAATTACCGCAAATGGTGTTACTTCACTACCAGTTCCTGAAGTTGTTGCGATACATACTAATTTAGATTTTTTGCCTAATTCAGGATATCTAAACGCACGTTTTCTAATGTCCATGAATTTTTGTTTTAAGTCACCAAAATCAACATCTGGGTTTTCATAGAATAACCACATAGCTTTTGCTGCATCAATTGGTGATCCGCCACCAATTGCAACAATAGTATCTGGTTCAAATGATTTCATCAGTTCAAATCCTTTTTTAACTGTTTGAATTGATGGATCAGCTTCAACATCAACAAACAGTTGAACTGAAACTTTATTTCTTCTTAAAGCTAGTTGATCAGTTACTCTTTGAACGTATCCTAAATCAACCATAACTCTATCAGTAACAATGAATACTTTTTCAACGTCTCTCATTTGTCTTAAGTATTCAATTGAATCTTTTTCAAAGTAGATTTTAGAAGGTATCTTAAACCATTGCATATTATTCTTTCTTCCTCCAATTTTCTTAATATTTAATAAGTTAATTGCACTTACGTTATCTCCAATTGAGTTTCTTCCATAAGAACCACAACCTAAAGTCATTGATGGAATAAATCTATTATAGATATTTCCAATTCCACCAAAGCTTGCTGGAGAATTCCAAATAATACGAATCGCTTTTAATCTAACTCCAAATTCTTCTACTACTTTTTCATTATTTGAGTGAACTACTGCACTATGTCCTAAACCATTAAATTCAACCATCTTTTCAGCTAAAGTGATACCTTCTTCAGTACTATTAGCTTTTAATATAGCTAATACTGGAGATAGTTTTTCTCTAGTTAATGGTTCACTCTTTGATACTTCGCTACATTCAACTGCAATAACTACAGTTCCTTTAGGAACAGTAAATCCTGCTTCTTTGGCAATCGCTTCTGCTGATTGACCAACAATTTTAGCGTTTAAGTTATTGCCGTCAGGGAACAATAAGTTTTCTAATTTCTTCTTTTCTTCAGCATTTGCAAAATAAACTGAAAATTCTTTAAATCTTTTAATAGTATCATCAAAAATTTCAGCATCAATGATTGCTGCCTGTTCTGAAGCACAAACCATTCCGTTATCAAATGCTTTTGACATAACGATATCATTAACTGCTTGTTTAATATCCGCAGTCTTTTCAATATATGCCGGTACGTTTCCAGCACCAACACCCAGTGCTGGTTTCCCGCAGCTGTATGCTGCATGAACCATTGAGTTTCCGCCTGTTGCTAAAATGGTTGAAATTCCAGGGTGATTAATTAGTTTGCTTGTGTTATCCATTGATGGATGTTCAATCCATTGGATACAGTTTTTAGGTGCTCCAGCTTTAACAGCAGCATCTAACATTACTTTGGCTGCAGCAACCGAACATTGTTGCGCATTTGGATGAAACGCAAAAATAATTGGGTTTCTTGTTTTTAAAGAAATTAAGCATTTAAATAGTGTTGTTGATGTTGGGTTTGTTACTGGAGTAATTCCAGCAATAACTCCAACTGGATCAGCCACTTCTTTAATTCCTGTAACAGGATCATCACTAATTACGCCAACAGTTTTTAAATGACGAATGTGGTTTACTACATACTCTACTGAAAATAAGTTTTTAGTCGCTTTATCTTCAAATACGCCCCTTTTAGTTTCTTCAACAGCAACTTTAGCTAATTCTCCGTGTGCGTCTAATGCGGCAACCGAAACTTTAGAAATGATGTAATCAATTTGTTCTTGATTTAATAATAAAAAGTCTTCTAAAGCTTTTTGGCCATTTTCTACTAATACGTCTACTTCATTAATTTGGATTTGTTTTTCTTTCATAATTTCGCCTCCTATAAAAATCCATAATAATCGCTTATCCCGCATATATAATATTAAAAAAATGCTTTTTTTAACAGTAAATCTGTAAAGAAAGCATTTACAATTTAATCAAAACGTTTTCACATGCGAAAATATATTAAAAAAACTCCGAAGTATGTGACTATGTCTAAATAACCATAGGGTTCACGCAAGCCCAAACATCTAGGTTTGCGTCACTTGCTTACTTCGAAGTTTCCGCACTTATTTAATTTTTAAAAATCACTTTTCTTTACATAAGAAGTATTCGGTCCATTCCCTTCCTTCATAATCCTCTGTTCTTTAATAAGGTTATTTAATAAATCAACTGCGTGGTTCTTATTAATACCCAAATGTTTTTCAATCTCGTCTCTGGTAAATTCTGGTTTAATATCTATAAAATTTTTAAGGCGTACTTCAACTTTCATGTTTTCATCATTAAATAATACATTAGGTAGGATTACCTTAATTAAATTATCTTTTATATAAAAATATGGCTTCTTATCAAATTTAACATATTCCCTGTTAATTCTTCTAATTCCGGTGCCAAATTTTTCAATAATACTCAAATTATACAACACACTTGAGATAACATTGTTTCTGGGAATAGATAGATTATCGTTCAAAAAATTTTCTTTGCTTATTCCCTTTGGTAATCCACCCGGAGAAATCACTTCGATTCGATTATCATACATCTCAACTTTGATATAGGCGTTAATCAAGTAATTTCTGTGAGCTATTGCGTTGGCAATTACCTCTCTAAAAGCTTCATAAGGAATCGGATAAACCTTTTTTCTTTCGAAACCAACAACTTTTTCTATTTCAGGATAATGTTTTAAAAGCATTTTTATGGCTTCTTCATATAATATTAAAATTGAACGCTGACTAATAGTAACTCTATCAACAAAAGTTGAGATGTCAGATCCAAATTTAACCATATCAATTCCACTACTGGATATGCTATTTTCATCTGCAAACAATTCAGAAGCTACAATATATCCACCATTAACTTTAAGCCCTAGAGTAATCAAAGTGTCTTCATTAAATTCACTTATGGGCCTAACATCCATTAATTTCCTTTCTAAGGCTTTGAATGACAATATATTTTTATCAACTTTTTTTTGGTCATATGTTATATTTTTCCCTTTTAACGACAATTCAATCAAAGACATTTGATCAACTGGAATCGTTGAAGTATCTTTCCTTTGATAAGCAATCCCTTTATAAAGATAAGGTTGACTATCACTTGGATAAACAACTATTTCAATTAAGTGCGAGTTATCTATCTCAATGACGTTAATAGCATAATCAGGTCGCGGCACAATTGTATCGTTAATCTTATTTTCTATGGTCAGTTTTGAATCAATATAATCTTTAACGCCGACCACCTCTTTTTTTCTTTCATCGATCCCTATAATTATTCTTCCACCATCATAGTTAGCAAAAGCAGAGACGGTTTTTAATATTGAATCTGAATATCCTCTTTTTATTTCATAATTTTTCTTTTCAATAAAATCAATCATAAAACATACCTCCAGTTATATTTTACATTAAAAAATATAAATAGTCAACGATTATTTTTTATTCGTTTAGAAAATAAACGATTATTTTTTATTCGTTTACAATGGAGGCGATATTTTAAAATAAAAATACCCAGGTTTATTAAACCCGGGTTTCATCTAGGTATAACTAATTAGTTTTGAAGTGCAGTAATGATTGCCATTTTGTATACTTCTTCAGTATTACATCCTCTAGATAAATCATTAATTGGAGCATTTAGACCTTGTAAGATTGGTCCTAATGCTTCAAAGTCACCTAATCTTTGAGCAATCTTATACCCGATATTACCTGCGTTAATATCTGGGAAAATAAATACGTTAGCTTGTCCAGCTACTTTAGATGTTGGCGCTTTGATTTTAGCAACATCCATTGAAAATGCTGCGTCAAATTGTAATTCACCATCAACTGGATAAGGAAGATCCATTTCTTTTAACCTGTTAGCGGCATTAGTCATCTTTTCAACATCTTCACCTTTACCTGAGCCGTAGCTTGAATAAGAAAGTAGGACTACTTTTGGATCCACACCGAAAATCTTAGCTGTTTCAGCACTTTGAAGTGCGATTTCAACAACTTGATTTTCATCTGGGTGCAAGTTGATTGCACAGTCAGCCATAATATATCTTTCTTCTTTATTGTCTTTGACTCTTCTCATTAAAAATGAACTTGATACAATTTTGCTTCCTGGTTTAGTTTTAATAATTTGCAGTGCCGGTCTTACAGTATCAGCAGTTGAATAAGTAGCTCCGCCTAATAACCCGTGAGCATATCCTCTTTCAACTAACATAGTCCCAAAATAGTTTCCTCTTTTTAGTGCTTGTCTAACCTCATCGGTAGTCATTTTACCTTTACGAAGTTCAGCCATTCTTTCAACTAATTCTTCAGTTTTTTCAAATTGATCAATTTGAATAATTTCTAATTTTGAAATGTTTAGTTTGTTTTCATTCGCAAGATTTTTAATAACTTCTTTGTTTCCTAATACTATCGGAATTAAAACACCTTCATTTGCTAGTCTTGCTGCAGCAGTTAATACTCTAATATCTTCACCTTCAGTAAAGACAATTTTTTTGTTTTGTCCTTTAAGTTTTTTGATCATTTCATTAAACATAAAAAATCACTCCCCATCTTTTATAGTATATCATTTTTTCTGATATTTTTATATTATTTCCAGTATAAATACTTCTCTTGTTTTTAGATTATATTTAACTCTCACTTTTTTATTATTAAAATCTGAAAACGATGGTCTTAAAAATCCGATAACGGTATTTGCGGCAAAAGGATTAGTATTTATCTTATGAATTTTGCCGTCTGTTGCCGTAATTTCAGCAGTAAAATAAATTGTCCGGTTAAATGTTGGTTCAGGATTTATTAAGACTGCTTCGCCGTAATTCCAATCTTTACTTACATCAGTTATTTTAATCATTAAGCGACCATTTAAAATAACATAGACAATAAATACTATAAAAATAGGAGTAATACTAATTAACATTTCTATCATTTGAGTGCTTATTCCTATTATTAAGAATAATAAAAAAGCCCCCAGAAAAAACAATCCCCAAAAAATTAACTCTTTCCGGTAAATTAAATATTCAAAAGATTTTCTTAATTCTTTTTTAGACTTTCTCAATATTAATAACTCTCCTTTAATATATTATAAATACTTTCTTCGCCTAAAATTATATCAAAAAATACGCCTTATATTAATCAAATCACATTTTAGAAAATGAATTCTTTATACATTATTACTCTTAACATATCAACAAGTAATATTTAGATTGTATCTAATTAATTTATTTTCAATATTCTTTTCATTGTATTATGTAATTTAATATGTTAAAGTACTACCACAAAGGAGGCAGGAACATGGAAAAATATCAAATTCATCGTAATATAATTTGTATTGATCTAAAAAGTTTTTATGCCTCAGTTGAATGTGCTCTTCGTGGTCTTGATCCATTTGAGACAATGTTAGTTGTTGCAGATAAATCAAGAGGTGACGGGTCTATTTGTCTTGCTACTACTCCTTATTTAAAATCATTAGGGGCTAAAAGTAGAGGACGTATTTTCGAACTACCTGAACATTTAAAAGATAAGATAATTTATGCGCGTCCGCGCATGAAAACTTATCTTGAATATACCATGAAATTAATCGAGGTTTATTTAAGCTTTATTTCAGATGAGGATTTATATGTTTATTCTATTGATGAAGCCTTTTTAGACGTAACTGATTACCTTAATTATTATAAATGCACTGATGTAGAATTAGCGGAAATGATTATCAAAAAAATTAATAATGAATTAAAACTTCCATGCAGTTGCGGAATAGGTCCTAATATGTTACTAGCTAAATTAGCGATGGATATAGAAGGAAAACATTTAAAAGGAACCCCAGCTAAATGGACCTATGATAATTTTAAAGAACATCTTTGGCCAGTTACTCCGTTATCTGAAATGTGGGGGATTGGTCGTAGGATGGAGCGTCATTTAAATATCATGGGAATTTATAAAGTCGGTGATTTAGCTAATTATAATGTTAGAGAGTTAAAAAGACGCTTTGGCGTCATTGGTGAAGAGTTATATTATCACGCGAACGGAATTGATCAAAGTTTAGTCCAAGACAAATATAAACTAAGAGCCAAGAGCAAAAGTTTTGGAAACTCTCAAGTGTTATTTGAAGACTATTACATCCCAGAAATTTATACAATTATCCTTGAAATGATTGATGAACTAGCTAGAAGGTTAAGACTTTCTAAAAAAGAGGGGAAAACCTTAACTGTTGGGATTAGATACTCAAAAGATGTTGGCGGTGGCTTTAGCCGCCAAAGAACGATGCAAGAACCAACTTCTTCTTTTTCCGATATCTTTGAAATGGCACTTTCAATTTTTAATGATCATTATGATGGTGAAAGTGCGATTCGAGCGGTTAGTGTATCAATGTCTGGTTTATCTGAAATAAGTTCAGTACATCAGTTATCTTTTTTTGAAGATTATGAAAAAATCGAAAAAGAAGAAAAGTTGCTGCATGCTTTAGATAATTTAAAACTTAACTTTGGTAAAAACTCAGTTAATAGACTTTCTTCTTTAACTAAAGCTTCTACTATCAAGGAAAGAAATAAGTTTATTGGAGGTCATCATGAGTGATTATGTAGATAGAGGAATTATTAAATGGGCTCCGTTTGACGGACTCCAAGGTTTTAATGATTTATACTTAAATTTAAAATATAAACTTAACAAAAGTGATAAACCAATATTATCTGAAGAAGATCTTTATTATATGGATATTAAATTAAAAGAGGCGATTTATGAAAATCGCCAACTTATAGTTACATATTATAATAATGGATATTTTAATAGTTTATACGGATATATTACTAAAATAGATCATCTTAAACGATTAATATATATCGATAATATCCCACTTGATGTTAATAATATTACTCAATTAGAACTTATTTAATTATTTTAAGGTAAATTTTTGTTCTAAGTTTTCAATAAAGATTGTAAATTCTCCTGGTTCTACAATCTTTTTTAATTTTTGATTATAAAAAGATAAATCTTTTTTAGTTAATTTAAATTCTACTACTTTAGATTCATGTGGTTTTAGAGAAATCTTTTTAAATTGTTTTAACTCTTTAACTGGTCTTGCAACAGATGCAAACTCATCTTTAATATATAGTAAGATAGTTGTTTTTCCGGTAACGTCACTTTCATTAGTAACTGTTACTTTAACTGTTGGTAAATTATTAAGAGTTGCGACACTATTTGATAACTCTAAGTTCTTATAAGTAAATTTAGAATAACTTAACCCGTATCCAAAATCAAATAATGGTTCGTTAGAAACATCTAAGTATTTTAAAACATACGGATTCGTTTCTGAATATGGTCTTCCTGTTGATAGGCGGTTATAGTAAATTGGAATTTGTCCTTGATGTCTTGGGAAAGTCATCGGAAGACGACCACTTGGATTATTAATACCATAAATAGTATCAGATACTACCTTAGACGTCATTGATCCTAAATGAAAGTGAACTAATAAGTTATTAATGTAAGGTAGTGCATTAGTTAAAACTTGTGGGCGCCCGGTATATAGTACTACCGTAATTGGAATATTTAATTTGCTTAAGTTTTCTAAGAGTTCTATGTAGTGGCTTGATAAATTAATATCAGCCTTACTATGCGCTTCTCCGGACTCATGATATAATTCACCGATAGCTAAGATAATATGTTCTGTTTGTTTGATTTTTGCTAAATCATAATCAAAAAAACTTTCAGAATCATTCATATATTCCGCTTTTATATGCTTAGCTAATTCATCAGTATCTTTTGGATCCCCGTGCCAACTCCATGGTCCTAACACATGTTTTTCGGTGGCATATTTTCCTAATAGAGAAACTTTAGTTTTCTTATTTAATGGAAGTGATTCGTTTTTTAGTAAAACAATTGATTCTTTGGCTAATTTATATGCTGCCTCTTTGGCGTGGCTTGCATCAATTAATAGATGCTCACTTCGATACGGGTCATCAAATAATTTAGCTTTTTTCTTTAATTCTAAAACTCTTAAGACAGCTTCATCGATTAACTTTAAAATTTCCGGATCTTTATTAGCCGCTTCTTTTAAACATCTCATATATGAGCTAGATGCCATTTCTATATCTAATCCCGCTTTAATACCTTTAATTGCGGCATCGCAATCGCATGACGATGTGCGGTGATAAATCGTTTGTAGCAGCGAGTCATAATCAGAGATTGTGACTCCTTTAAACTTAAGATGTTTTCTTAAAACGTCACGTAGTAAATATTCGTTAGTTGTTGCTGGAACATATTCAAAAGTATTAAACGAAGTCATTACCATATCAGCACCAGCTTCAATAGCGCCGCGGTATCCTTCTAAATAATACTCAAATAAATTTAATCTTGATAAATCAACGGTGTTATAGTCTTGCCCAGCTTCAGAAAGTCCGTATGCAGCAAAGTGTTTCACACATGATAATAAACCCTCACTCTTATACCCTTTAACCGTTTCTTTTGATAAGATGTAATTTAAATAAGGATCTTCTCCGTATGATTCAACAACACGCCCCCATCTTGGATCTCTAGA
The DNA here is from genome assembly GCA_012837585.1 of Acholeplasmataceae bacterium. Lineage (GTDB taxonomy): Bacteria > Bacillota_I > Bacilli_A > Acholeplasmatales > Acholeplasmataceae > DUQW01. Next base: position 5,182 of record DUQW01000026.1, on the reverse strand, counting down.
TAAGTCAGACATTGGTGAAAAAGTGACTTGTAGTCCCTTTTTAAGGGCTTCTTTGGCTGAAGCTTGTGCTCCTTTGCGAACTAAACTTGGATTAAATGATGATGCTTGGGCTAGTGGTGTCGGCATAATTGTAGTAGTCCCGTGAATTACATCTCCCATAAAAATAAGAGGTATTTTATGACGTGATTTTTCTAAGTATTTACTTTGAACTAGATTCATTTCATCATGGTTTTGAATCCCTAAAACTGATCCTGTTTGAAATACTCCTTCTTCACTTAACTTCATATCGGTTAAGGCGCCAAATACTTCTTTTTTCAAATCTTTAATATAGAAAAAAGGAGGAATCATTGTTAATTGCCCCAGTTTTTCTTCTATGGTTAATTTTTTAAGTAAATCTTTCATGATAATTCCTCAGTTTCTTATTCTTTTAATAAAATCTAGTACAGTATCATTAAAATACTGAGTTGGAGTGTACTGGCAATGTCTATTTCCTTTAACGTACTCGATATTAAGATTTTCTTCTTTATATCCATATCTTTTCATTAAATGAATTAGTAATTCAGTTTCTTCTTTTCTCGTATTTAAATCAAATTCAGCATAAAAGATTAAAAAATTAACTTTTGAGTCAACATCTTTGTTTAAATAATACATTGGCGCTCTTTCATCAACTAAGATTCTTCTTTTATCTAAACCTGATTCTCTTAAAACATTAAAATGAACTGTTGGTTGGCCAGCATCAAAAATATATCCAGTAATTTTTTCCGAATCAAGATGATGTCTTCCTAAATATTTTTTATCAAAATATAACATCATCGCTAAATATCCACCAGCAGAGGTTCCACCAATAATCGTTTTTTTATATTGTCGGTTATTTACTGCATAATTTACAGCTTCTGCAGCATCTAAGATAAATTCTGGATATTTAGCTTTTGGATATAAGCGGTAATTAGGTAAATAGCAATCTATATTATGTTCATTTAAATATAGTGCTAATTTATTAAACTCTTCTTTTGAGCCGGCTTCTAAACCGCCACCATGAAAATATATTAGGCAAGTATCACTTCCAACAATATATTCATCTAATTCTTGAGTTTCGTTATATTTAACTGTTTTCATAGTATTACCCCGTTTTATTTATAGTGTAATTCAATTATATTACTATCTTTAAGTAGTGCGTTATCAATTAGATATCCGCCCTTACGATAATATTCATCACATCTACTTAAATTTGATTTTTCACCGTTAATTACTAAATAATCATTTTCACTATTAAAGTAATATTTAACTAAAATGTTTTTATTTTGATATTTAAATTCAATTTCTAACTGATCTAAATCATGGGTTGGATCTAAATATAACATTTGATTTATTTGTTTAATTCCAAAATAATTAGAAATTAATTGGTTAATATAAATACCTGGCCCACTTGAATATAATCTCCAGCCAACTTTCGCTTTTACTTTACCTTCTCTTAATAACTCAAATTTTTCTTTAGCTTCATATCTATCATAAAAATCTGCATCGCTTGAAGTAAAGTAAACATTTGATTGCCTTAAGTTTGATATCTTAACAAAATCATTAATTCCAATTGGGTTAATTTGTTGGAATTCATATAATAATTCCTTACTAGCTCCTAGCTTAGTAAGTGATTCTAAATGTCTAATATGAGCGTGAGTGTATAAAATACCGACTTCGCGGCCAAAGTTAGAGGCTGTTTCAGCACGCTGGAATAAAGTTTTCAGTCCGCCCTTATAAGTTACCGGAGTATCCATTAATCTCATTCCGTCTGGGAAGCGTAAATGTTTTAACATCATTTCGTAATTTAATTTGGCTTGTTTCAAAGTAATTAATTCAGCAATAATTGGCCTTTGATATGATAAGAGTCGATATGAGATACCCGTTTTCTTATCACTTGGATGAAGTAGTGGCGACGGCTTACCATCATTAAAGATAATAAAGCCTGCCGGTTTATTATCAATCATGACATATTTTTGATAATCATTTTTTAAATCAGCTAAGAATTTACTAATCACATTAGATAAACTCGGATCAATTTTATTAATACTCTTATTAAAATTATTAAATGCTTGATAAATTAAACTAATCGTCCAAGTTGATACCATCGTTTCAGTTAATTCTTTATTTTTAGGTTGTAAGGTGTCATTCCAATCCCCACCACCATACTTTGGTAGTGATGTTCCTTTAACGCAACTATCAATAATCGCGTTAATTTGATTTTTAACGTGATTAAGGATGGTATCTGGCTTTGTAAAGGTGTTTTTCTCTTTTGAAAAATAAGTAGTTTCTTCGTTTAAAATACCATAATCATTAGTAATTAGTAAATAATCAGCTAACGCTTTTAGTGGCCATACGATAATATCACCGTGTGAATCATGGGCTTGGATAAAGTAGTATTTATCAAACATAAACCATTGTGGCCAGTCATAATTTTCAATAAATTGTCTTGAGTAAACTTTAAGTAGTATTTCTCTTGCAATATCATATCGTTTATACGCTAAGAATAACTCAAATGGTCCTTGCATAACGTCTCTAGTTCCCCATGCAGCACCACCGGTTTGTTCTAAACCGTGTGGGCTTGAGTAGTGAACTAGAGCGTTAAGTGTAAACCAGTAGAGTGTTTTATTAAACTTATTTGAAATAATATTATCATTTTTAATTTCTAGTGATACTAAATCTTTTATGAATTTTTCATACTTCAAATATTCTTTTTCAAAATCAATCTTTTCATTTTTAAACTCATCTAAAGTTCCTTCAATATTAACTACTACTTTACTTTGTTTTTCGTATTCCATAACTAAAAAGCCGTGACCCATCTCAGAGCCAAAGAATACTTTATCTGTAGTGTATTTTGCATCTTTAGATGTAATTTTATATTTTAAATTAGGATAATGGTCATTAACTAATTGATTATCCTTAAATTTAATAATAGCTTCTTGTTCTTTAACATTTAGTTCTAATTTTGATTCATATTCATTTCTACCTAGTAGTAACTGATTAGATAGTAAAATATCATATTTAATATTATTTTTAGATTTAAAAACTAGTTGTTGTTGATATTTATCTAATGAAACATAATAATCAATTTCAATAACGTCGTTTTCTAAAGCATAAACCCATCTAGTTTTACTAGCTGATATTTCATAATAACTTGGCACTCCAAGTCTGTGCCATTTTTTATCAGCTTTTAAATAAATTCTTAATCCTGAGATTGTCTCAACATCAAGTTGATTTCTTAAATCTCCGTTTAAGATATGGAAATTAGTATTTCCGATAACAATTCTACTAGCGAAAACGCCATTCATAAAGTTAGTAACCGCCATTGTTGTTCCAGCATGAAGTAAATCGCCAGAAATCATTAGATGTCCGTGTGTTCTTTGAACACCTAACTCTTTTTCTTTCATAACAACATGCTTGTTATTATCGAAAAAGGCGATTACTTCTTTTCGCTCATTGTATTCGATAAACTGGCGATTTAATGAAGGGTGTTTAACTCTTTTACCATTGATTTGGTTTCCAATTAATGGTTTTTCAAATTTTAATTCCTTAACTATATTATTTTTGTTAATTAATTTAATTTCATGATTGATTGGGTTTTCTAAAATTTCTTCATGATTTGGAATATACATTCCGTAAAAAGATACAACCTTTTTCTTAAGATCAAATGGTTTAGTTTTTAATGCGATTAGAGGCATTTCATATTGAAGATTTTTATTTTCTAACTCTTCTTTTGTAAGTCCTAAGATTACTTTATCTTTTTTATATTGTAAGCCGTAAAATTGAAGCATATCAGTAGAATAACTACTAATTTCAGAATCACTTCCTATTTGAAGTAAATCATTTTGACCTTGGTTTTGTCTAGATAATGTAATAACTTGATTATTATCATTAAAAATGCGGTGATCAACATACTGAGCGTTATACGCTTCATTGTTTAAAATAGCCCCTTGGCTATTTAAACCTATGTCTTGAGTAAAATAAAGCTCATACTTACCATTACCATGTAGTGTTACTTGATAAGTATAAATAAAATCTTTAACTGATAATAATACTTCGTATTTGACATTTAAGGCGGTTCCTTCGTAAAGGATTTGATTATCTAATAAAGTCGTCTTTAAAGTATTACTCTTTAATCCTAGTAATGGTGCGTATTCTTTAGTTTTACTGTTTCTTAAATAAATATTAGAAACCATTCCATCAATTAAGTTTCCTCTTAATTGATTTATCATTTGATCTTTGTAATAAATTTTATAGATGTCACCTGAAGGTAAAACATCTATTTTTAACTCATTACCAATTGAATAAATGTTTAAGTTATTTTTGATAATCATTAAAATCCCGCCTTACTTTTATATTTTTTATCTACTGCGTACTCTTCTTGTAAATTATTTCCGCTTTCGGCTCTTTCATTTCATAAACATCATGACCTTTAATCAATAAGATCATCTTTTGAGAAATGTAGACACCCCAGTTTAAATAATCAACTTTAATTGTTGTTAGTTTAGGTGTAATATAATCACCTAAATAAATACCATCAAATCCAGCTACCGCAATTTGTTGCGGGATATGGATTTTATTATCTTTTAATGCTCTAATTAAACCAACTGCCATTTCATCGTTAGCACAGAAAATAAAATCCGGTTTATCTTCGATTTTAGCAATCGATTCTCCAATTGAATATCCGCTTTCAATTGTGAAATTTCCAACAAATTGTAAATGAGGAACAATATTTTGTTCATCTAACGCTTTTAAGAAACCTTCATATCTATCTTGATTATCTTTAGTACGTTTTGGTCCGCTAGCATATGAAAACTTTTTATAGCCTCTTTTAATCATTTCTTTAATTAGCTCATAAACCATTTGTTTGTTTTTAACAACTGATGAATAAACATTTGGATGATCTAAGTTTCGATCTAGAACAATTACTGGTTTATTTTTAGCAAAAGAAATAATTTCTTCATCAGTTATTTTCGTATCAAAAATAATTGCCCCATCAACTTGTCTATTTTTTAAAAGTTCAGATGAACTCTTCCCAGTAGAAACAACTAAATTTAATCCCTCTTTTAATAGTTCCATATGGATTGTTTCTAGTAAGTCGGAAAAGATTGGACCACCAAATCCATAAATAAATACTCCAATATTTCCAGTTTTATTAGTTTTAAGT
>DUQW01000025.1 GCA_012837585.1 Acholeplasmataceae bacterium | reverse complement strand
GCAGTACCGTAAATTACTCCTGATTGCATACACTCAACTGTATTAGTTCCTAATACATTTTTTGGAGTAGTAATTTCGATATGCGGAAGTAAGGCAGTTGATCCTACTAACGCTTTAATTGAAACTACAACCCCCGGAGAAATAACTACTCCAAGTAGTTTTTTATCATTAATATATAAGTATTTGTTGGCTGTACCAAGGTCAATTACGACCGTTGGTTCAGGGCTTTGTAAAGCGGCTGCCCCGCAAATAATATCGGCTCCAACTTCTTGCGGATGATCAGTTTTAATATTAATCCCAGTTTTAACCCCTGGTCCTAAAACGATTGGTTCAACTCCGTAAATACGTTTAGCTAAAATATTTAAACTAATCGTAATCTCAGGAACTACACTAGCAATAATAACTCCTTTAATAATTTTAGGATCAAATAATTGATTTAATTGTGCAGCATATAAATCCGGTGTCATGTTAGAAACTGAATTAATACGAAAAACTTGCCTGATTTTTTTACCTTCCGCAAGTCCTATTTTAATACTTGTATTTCCAACATCAAATAGTAATATCATTTGTATTTTCTTCTTTCTTTAGATTAATGTCTAACTTAATGTGTTCAGGGAATGCATTAATTAAGGCAATTGAAATTGGTGTTGCGATAACAACTCCCGCAATAATTTCGATTAAACCATTAGACCCAACAACTAATTTGATTAACTCCATTACTCCGGTCCCTAGTTGATCTAAGGCACTTGACTTAAAAATACCGACTGATAATAAAACAATAACCGTATGGAATAATGTTGAAAGCATAATAGTTGATGGAATTGCAATAGTATTTCTAAGTTTTTTGTTATCAATAAAGAAATAGTAAAGCGCGATTAATATTCCGCCAATACCGACAAATACTGGCACTAATATATTTTTTAATAGTTGATTTTCCGCATTAATCGTATTAGCTAACGCTAATCCCCCATACAGGAAAAATATATTCGTAATTACGCTAATAACTCCAAATATGATAGCATCTCCATATTTAGTTTTTTGGACTTGTCTAAATCCGTAAAAGATTAGTGATGCTACTACAGCAAATAATACTCTTGGTAGTATCGAAACTAATGGATTTTGGAAAGCTAAATCAATAGGTCCTGATCCATAAATAAATGATGCAATAAAGCTTCCTAATCCAAAAACTGCTCCTAATCCTGCCGCATAACCAAGTGGCATAATCATTACGCCAATTAATACCGGAATATGAACGATTGTAATCGATACCGGTCCTATCGTGATAAACCCAAGATAAGGTACCAACGATAATAGTAAGATGATCGCTGAAAAAATAGCGAAAATGACTAAGTTAAAAACTTGTCTTCTTTGTTTTGTTTTCATTTCTTTCTTCTCCTTTTTAGGCCTTTAAGGGTCCCGTAAGTATTTATAAATATTATATAATATTTACATTCGTTTAATTAAAAAAACGACCTAGGTCGTTTTATTTAGTTAATAGATGATTTAGTTTTTCTTCATCTAAATCCTCTAAAATGGATATTAACATCTTTTTAACTGCTTTTAAATCTTCGATTTCAAACATTGCAGCATTAGAGTGAATATATCTAGTTGGTAAAACAATCGCTGTTGATAAAACACCAGCGTTTGTAGTTAATACTTTTGAAGCATCGGTGTTTCCTTTTGAGATATAGAATTGATGTTTAACTTTATATCTTTTAGCTACATCAACAAAATAATCTTTAACTTTTAATGGTAAAATAATGCCCGGATCATAAATTCTGATCATAGCACCTTCTCCCATTTTACCTAAGTTTTGTGGTTCTAAAACATCATTAATTGGTGATGAGTCCATCGCAATGAACATATCAGGTTTAATTAAATGTGAAATAGTACCAGCTCCGCGCATACCAACTTCTTCTTGAACGGTTGCGCCAATTGCTAAGTGGAATGGTAATTCTTTTCCACTAAAATGTTTAATTAACTCTAAAGTTACTCCTACTCCCATACGGTTATCAACGGCTTTAGAGATAACTCTTTTCTCATTATAAGTATGAGTAAAAGTATTAGCAAAAGTCACTGGTTGACCAAGTGAAACACCCCAAGACATCGCTTCTTCATCACTTGAAGCACCGATATCTAAATATAAATCATCAATGTTAGTTGATTGACTTTGTCGTAAATGTGGTGGTTTTGCACCAACGATTCCAGGAATAGCTCCGTTAGGTGTTTGAATTTCAAGCATTTGTGAAACAACCACTTCGCCTAAAATACCACCAAGCGGTAAAATTGAAATAGCTCCGTTAGGTCTAATATTAGTTACGATAAAACCAACTTCATCCATGTGTCCGCCAACCATAACGGTTTTAGCGTTAGGATTTTTTGATTTTTTAAAACCAAAAATTGACCCTAATGTGTCAGTAACTATTTCAAAATCATCATATTTACGAAGAAAATTTAAGTAGTATTCTCTTACTTTTTCTTCATGGCCAGAGACTCCTGGTAATTTAAATAACTCTTCGTATAATTTTGGTAGCATATTAAACTAACCTTCCTAGTCCTTCGCTAGTTAAAAAGTTTACGATTCCTTCCATCGCTTTTTCTTGATCAGGGCCCGTAATTTTGATTTTTACGTTTTCACCACGATAAATACCTAGTGACATAACTCCCATGATAGATTTTAAGTTAACAGTTTTACCCATTGATTCCATTAAAATATCTGACTCGTATTTCATAGCTTCGTTAACTAAGCGAGTAGCAGGACGTGCGTGAATACCATATTCAGCAATAATTAAGAATGTTTTTTCCATTTACTTTCCCTCTTTTCTTTTTTTATTTATATATTTGTATACTACTTTTGGGTTGTCCTTTACTAACATTTTAACATTATTTTTAGTAATTACAGCCCCTAATTTTAAATTTCTTAAATCTTTTGGTCTTAATAAGTTTAAATCACTGACAATAGCGTTTAATCTTCTTCTTGAAAGTTTAATGTCGTCAATATTATCAATTCCACCAAGGGCTTTAATAATATTTTCTGCATATTCATTTTGACTATCCAGTTTTGATTTTTTTCTTTTTTTAACAATAATTAAAATAATTAATATAATTAGAATCAGAACAAAAGCGATTGCTCCGATTAAAATATATAGATGTGTTGAATTTGTTGTATCAATAAATGGCATAATTTCTCACTCCTAAATATATTATACACTTGTTTAGTTAATTTAAACAAATATATTATGATTAATATATTAACATCGCATCTCCAAATGAGAAAAAACGATAATTATGTAAAATTGCATCATTATATGCAGCTAATATTTTTTCCTTTGAATAAAAGGCACTTACTAACATTAATAAAGTAGATTTTGGTAAATGAAAGTTAGTAATTAAGTGATCCACTACCTTAAACTTATATCCAGGATAGATAAATAGATTTGTCTCAAATAATCCACTTGTAAACTTACCATCAAAATTACTTTCTAAGACTCTTAATGTGGTAGTTCCAACACAAGTAATCTTTTTACCAGATGTCACGGCATCATTTAATAGATTAGTTGATTCAGTAGATAGATAATATGTTTCATAGTGCATATCATGATCTTCAATGTTTTCAACATCAACAGGTCTAAATGTCCCAAGACCAACATGAAGGGTAACATTAATAAATTCTACGCCATGAAGTTTTAATTTATCAATAATTTCATTGGTAAAATGAAACCCTGCAGTAGGTGCTGCAGCACTACCGATATTTTTAGCATAAACTGTTTGATAACGATCTTTATCATCTAATTTTTCATGAATATATGGAGGTAGTGGCATTTCACCTAAATTAGCAAGTATCTCATTTAAGATTCCAGTGTAATTTAGCTTAGCAAAGGCAATACCTTTATCTTTAACCTCTAATATCTCAAGGGTTAAATCATCGGAAAACTTAACGACTGTTCCTGGTTTAACTCTTCTAGCTGGTTTAACTAGTATTTCCCAAATATCGTGTGTAGTTTCTTTTAAAAGTAATACTTCAATTTTAGCTAAAGTATCTTCTTTTATTCCGTAAAGTCTAGCTGGTAGTACTTTAGAGTCGTTTAAAACAATAACATCTCCCGCCTTAAAATAGTTTAAGATATCATAAAAATGTCCGTGTTTTATTGAGTTATTTGTTCTATCTAATACCATTAATTTTGACTCATCCCTTTTTTCTAATGGGGTTTGAGCAATCAATTTTTGTGGTAATTTATAATCAAAATCATTAACCTTCATTAAAATAATCCTTTGTAGTATTTAATATTTAGTTCATCATAAGCTTTTTCAGTTACAACCCTACCTCTAGAGGTTCTTTGAATGTATCCTTCTTGTAGTAGGTATGGTTCATATACATCTTCAATTGTTGATGATTCTTCTGATAAAGATGCGGCAAGAGTTTCAAGTCCAACTGGACCACCACCAAAATTATTGATGATTGTTTTTAAGTATGTAATATCTTTTTGGTCTAAACCATTTTGATTTATCCCTAATTTATCTAACGCTAAATTACAAATATCAGTAGTAATTGTGCCATCACCGATAATTTCAGCAAAGTCTCTAATTCTTCTAAATAAACGATTTGCAATTCTAGGTGTACCACGACTTCTTCTTGCTAAATTATGGACAGAATCAGCGGTAATTTCGGTACCATATACATGACTAGTTCTACAAATGATTTTTTCTAGATCTGAAATATTGTAATAATCCAATCTAAAAACAACTCCAAAACGATCTCTTAATGGAGCTGATAAATCACCAAAGCGAGTGGTTGCTCCAATTAAAGTAAATGGTGGCAAATCAATTCTAATTGAACGTGATTCTGAATCTCTACCAAGTACAATATCAATTACAAAATCTTCCATTGCTGCATATAAAACTTCTTCTACAACTCGAGGTAAACGATGAATTTCATCTATAAATAAAATATCTCCAGGTTCAAGCGTTGATAAAATAGCGGCTAAATCTCCGCTTCGTTCAATAGCTGGTCCTGAAGTAGTTCTTAAATTAACACCCATTTCATTTGCGATAATTTGGGCTAAAGTTGTTTTGCCTAATCCCGGAGGGCCATACAATAAAGTATGATCAATTACTTCACCGCGACCTAATGCAGCTTTAATATATACATCTAATACTTCTTTAACGTCATTTTGACCGATAAAACTTTCAAGTTTTTCAGGTCGAAGTGATTGTTCATCATCATATTTAGCTTGTAGTTCTTGGATAATTTTTGGATATTCACTCATTATTGATACCTACTTTAATAAAATTTGTAGTGCTTCTTTAACCATTTTATCGACATGTTCACTTGGTGTAATTTTCTTAAGTGTTCGGTTAATTTCAACTTTTGAATAGCCTAAAGCACTTAAAGCTAGTGAGACATCTTCTAATTGATTAGGAACAGTTTCTTCTTCTAGAGTTAGTTTTCCTTTCAAATCAAGAATGATTTGCTGAGCACTTTTCATTCCTATTCCTGGGAATTTAGTTAGATATTTAGCGTTACCTTCATCAATTGCACGAATTAATTCGCTAGTATTATCGCTAGCTAAAATACTTAACGCACTTTTTGGTCCAATGCCAGGAACATTAATTAATTTTAAAAATAAATCTTTTAACTCCAATGTTTTAAACCCATATAAAAAAACATCCGGTTCTCTAACTCGTTTAAAAACGTAAACCTTCATTTCAGCACCAAGTTCAAAAGAGTAAGGATTACTTACAATTAATTCATAACCAATATTATTAGTTTCTAAAACTATATAAGTTGGCCTTATTTGTGAAATTTTTCCAATTAAATATGAATACATGAAATCACCATTTTCATTTTTATAATATAGATTTATTATATCATAATAAACGGCTTTAATCATTAATTTTAAAATGAAT
>DUQW01000002.1 GCA_012837585.1 Acholeplasmataceae bacterium | reverse complement strand
GGAACTTATAAACCTGATTTTAGCGCATTAGCAATATTTGTGCCATTAGCGTTTGTAACTATAATGGAACATATTGGTGACCATCAAGTGCTAGGAAGTATTATGGGACGTGACTTTTTAGAAGAACCTGGACTTTCGAGAACCTTATTAGGTGATGGTATCGCAACTACAGTTGCGGGGATGATGGGAGCGCCAGCAAATACTAGTTATGGTGAAAATACTGGTGTAGTTGCAATGACTAAAGTCGGATCTGTTTGGGTAACTGGTTTAGCAGCGGTAATTGCAATATTACTAGCGTTTATTTCCCCAATAAACATTTTTATTCAAAGTATTCCAGCTCCAGTACTAGGGGGAATGTCACTGGTATTATTTGGTATGATTTCAGCTAATGGATTAAAAGTAATTGTTGAAGATAAAGTAGACTTAGGTAATATTAAAAACATTATTATTATTTCAACAATGTTAGTAGTAGGTTTAGGTGGAATGGTAATTGCTTTTACAAGTGTAGTTAAATTAGAAACAATGGCACTTGCAGCTGTAATTGGAATTTCATTAAATCTATTGTTTAAATTATTAGACAAAATTTTCCCAGAAAAAGAACCTAAAGAAGAAGTAAATTCTTAAAAAATGAACAAAAGTAAAGAATATTTTTTACATTTACAAGTTCTTTACAATCTTTTAAAGATTTATGATATTTTTACAATTATCAATCAATCTATAATAAGATTGATATGATTTTAATAGGAGGATAATATGAAAAAATTTAAAAAAATCATTTTCGTGCTAGTAGCACTATTATTTGCAGGGGGGCTTGTAGCTTGTAAAGAAAAAGAGCCAACTCCAGATCCAGAGCCAGTGGTAGAAGACCACGCGATTAAAGTTTATACAAGAGACACTACAAGTGGTACAAGAGATGGATTCTTCACAGGAATCAACTACAAAGATGCAATTAAAGATAACGCTAAATTAGTAGCAGGCTATGTTGAAATTGAATCAAACGGAGCAATGATTAACGGCGTTAAGAACGATGAATATGGTATTGGATATATTTCATTATCATCACTTGCAACATCACAATTAAAGGGATTAAAATATAACGGTGTTGAACCAACAGAAGCTAACGTAATCAATGGAACATATAAATTAACAAGAAACTTCAACTATATGTTAAGAGACGAGTATGCTGATGCAAAAGTTGGACAAGTAGCAAAAGCTATCGAAGCTTACATGAAAACTATTGAAGGTTTAGGAGTTATTAAAGCTGCTGATGGTATCGTTGATACAGCAGGAGCACAATCTTGGGAAGCAGTTAAAGCTAATCACCCAATCATTAATGACGCAACTTTAAATATTACATTTAGAGTTGGAGGATCTACTTCAGTTGAAAAAGCAGCTAAAGCAGTTACATCAGCATTCAAAGGTTTAGTTCAAGGAACAATTACATTTGAACACAACCACACTGGTTCAGGTGATGCTCACAAGAGAACTAATGGTAGTGAAAAAGACGGTGCTAACGCATTAGATTTAGGATTTGCTTCAAGAGAATTTAAAGCTGAAGAAGCAGCGACTTCAAAAGGAAGAATCGCAATTGACGCTATCGTTGTTGTAGTTAATAGCAAAAACAAAGTTACTGCAGTTACAGCAGAAATGTTAGTTAAGATCTACAAAGGCGAAGTTACTAAGTGGAGCGAAGTTAAGTAAGATTATATTATCAAACAAGCCCCTGCCCGGGGCTTGTTTGCATTATTTAAAAGAGGGGTATTATGCAGCAAATTAAAAATGACAATCAATTTAAAAACAAGATGATTTATGATAATATCGTAAGATATTCTTTCTTAATTGTAGCGATATTATCAGCATCAACAATTATTATTACCGCAATTTTTATTTTTATCAAAGGGATATCTCCTTTTGTTAATAGTTATGAAATTACACATAACGGGGTTACCGCGAATTATCGCGTTAACTTTTTTTCATTTTTAGGCGGGACTAGTTGGTTTAGTCCACCAAATAAATATAGTATCGGTTTTATTATTATTAACACAATATGGGTTGTATTATGGGCCGTAATTATTGCAGTTCCTGTTTCAGTGTTAACTGCATTATTCGTTACAAGAATCGCACCAAAACCAATAAGTATGGCAGTTACATACATTATTGAAATGTTAGCTTCAATTCCGTCTATTATTTACGGGTTATTCGGAATGGGGGTTATTACTAGGTTTGTTAAATCTATTTCTGGTGTGTTCGGTTATCAAAGTGCCGGAGGACTTTCAATGTTGGCGGCAGCTTTGGTATTAGCAATTATGATTATTCCAACGATTACTCTTTTATCGATAACTGCGATAAAAGCGGTAAGAGATGATCAAATAAATGCATCACTTGCTCTTGGAGCAAGTCCAACTCAAACTAACTTTAAGATAGTTTTAAGAGCGGCTAAGAGTGGAATTTTCTCGGGTATTATTTTAGGCGTGGGTCGTGCGTTAGGAGAAGCAACTGCAGTTTCAATGGTTGCTGGTAACGCTGGTAGCGGACCAAACTTTAATCCGTTTGGTTTAACTAGAACCTTAACATCAACAATGTTAATGGGGATTAAAGAAACGACCGGTCTAGATTATGATATTCGTTTTAGTGTTGGGTTAGTATTAATCGTTATTATTTTACTAAGCAACGCTTTACTCAATTTTGCGAAAAAGAAGGTGGCACAGTAATGAATAATTATGAAGAGACTAATCAAAGAAATATTTATGATGTGATTAATAAAGAACAACCACTTACGAAAAAGCGTAAAATTAAAGACGCGATTGCTAATGGATTTACTTTCGTATCATCAACATTTGGTTTTATCATTTTAGGAGCATTACTAATATTTATTTTTAGAAACGGAATTAAATTATTAAAGCCAGATCTAATTGTAAGTGATTATCATGCTCATCACTATACAGTTAAAACTACTCCAGGGGATGTACATAATCTGGGTGGATACGCTGACCCAAAGAAAAAAGATTCATTTTTTTCTAGCAAATGGGGAGTATCGGTTACTGAAAAACAAAATCGTGAAGGTGGTATCGATATTGTAATTAATCATATCGATAAAAATTCACCAATAAAAGATCTAAAATCAGCTACTGATGAAACTAATTTAATTAAAGTGGGACAATCAATTGAAAGTATTACCCTAAGAGATACTCATGGTAACTATGTTTTAGTTTCAGCAAGAGAAGGAGCAGAAGCAATCGTTAATGCACTTGATCAAGGAGTAGAAGTCTTACAATTCCAATCATCATTCGGTGGTGGTGGAATTAGAGGGTCACTCTTAACAACGCTACTCTTAATTGTTTTAACTTTAATAATCGCTCTTCCAATTGGAATTATTAGTGCGATTTATCTACATGAATACGCACCACAAAATAAATTTACTGATATTATTAGAAGTTTAATTGATATGACAAACGGAATTCCGTCAATTATTTTCGGGTTTGTTGGAGCGATAGTATTTATTCCAATTATGAATGGTTTAATCGGTTCACAAGGCGGAAGTATCGCCAGTGGTGCCCTAACCTTAACAATTATTTTATTACCAACAATTATTAAAACAACCGAAGAATCACTTAAGACGATTCCATTAAGTTATCGTCAAGCATCACTAGCTTTAGGTGCAAGTCAAACTCAAACAGTATTTAAAGTAGTCTTACCTAACGCAATCGGCGGGTTATTAACCGCAACCCTACTTTCAATCGGTAGAATTATCGGTGAAAGTGCGGCGTTAATTTACGCAGTAGGTACGGTTATTAAAGATACAGTTGCTATTAACGAAAGATCAACTTCACTAGCAGTTCATATTTGGTCAATTATGGCCGGTGAAAATCCAAACTTTGAACTTGCAAGTTCAATTGCGATCTTAATTCTAGTAGTTGTATTTATTTTAAATATTACAGTTAAAATTATTTCAAATCGAGTTGATAAAACTAAGGTTAGAGTATTAAAGGAGAAGAAAAATGGAAAATCAAAAGCAGCCAATGCCACAAATTAAGATGTATAATGAACTTAAAGAGAAAAGTGTTACCTTTGAAGTTAAAGATCTAACATTAAGCTACGGAGAAAAAGAAGCTTTACATGGCATTAATTTAAATATATATGAAAAACACGTTACCGCTTTAATTGGACCATCAGGATGTGGTAAATCAACTTTATTAAGATGTTTTAACCGTATGAATGACTTAATTGAAGGCGTATCAATAACTGGTGAAATAATGTACCATGGTATTGACATTAATAAGACAAATCCGATAGAATTAAGAACGAAGGTAGGAATGGTTTTTCAATCACCAAACCCATTCCCAATGTCAATTTATGATAACGTTGCTTACGGACTGAGATGTAACGGTATTAAGAAAAGAAAAATCTTAGATGAAATTGTTGAAACATCACTTAAAAAAGCAGGTCTTTGGGATGAAGTAAAAGACAGGTTAAAAGATAATGCCCTAGGCTTATCAGGCGGTCAACAACAAAGACTATGTATTGCAAGATGTATCGCAATGGAGCCAGAAGTAATTTTAATGGATGAACCAACAAGTGCTCTTGACCCAATTGCTACACAAGTTATTGAAGATTTAATTATGGAACTAAAAGAAGAATTTACGATTGTTATTGTTACCCACAACATGCAACAAGCAGCCAGAATTTCAGATTATACAGCTTTCTTCTTATTAGGAGATTTAGTAGAAGTTAACGAAACTCAAGAATTTTTCAGAAACCCACAACATCCAGAAACTGAAAGATATATTACAGGTAGATTCGGGTAATTTAAGGAGGACTTATGAAACCAATTGATAAAAGATTAAACTATTTAAATGAAATGTTACTTAAAATGTGTGATGTTGTGATTGAAAATATCACATTATCATTAAGTGTTTACCAAGATTCAAAAAATAAAGTTATTATTAATGATGAAGTAGTAAACCAATACGAAAAATTAATCGAAGAAATTTGTATTGATATCTTAATTAGAGAAACTTTATATGCTAAAGATTTACGCCAAGTTATTGGTATTTTAAGACTGATTGCTGATTTAGAAAGAATTGGCGATCACGCAGAAGATATTTTAAAATATAATTTAGATAAAAAATTAGACGGTCCAGCGGTCTTAAAAGAAATGAATATTATGGCTGATAAAGTATTAACATTAATTAAAGAATCAGTTGACGCTTTCGTTAAAAAAGATGTATCTAAAGCGGAAATGGTTATTTCAGCTGATGATGAAATAGATGCATTATTTGCAAAAATTACTGCTGATTTAATCGCTTTAGAAAGCAAAACTAAAGAGCAACAAAAAGCGATTTTATATACTTCATATGTTGCTAAATATTTAGAAAGAATTGCTGACCACGCAGTAAATATTGCTGAATGGGTAATTTATATTGTTAAAGGAATTTCTATTCAAGGAAGGTGAAAAAGATGAAATATTTAATCTATTCAATCGAAGACGACATTGATATAGCTAATATTATTAACTTAACACTGACTAAACAAGGATATGAAGTAGAATCATTTTCTGATGGCGAATCTTTTTTCAAAAGATTTAATGAACAAAAACCAAACATGATTTTACTAGATATGATGTTACCTGGAATATCAGGTAGTGAAATCTTAAAAAAATTAAGAAGCGACCGCGCTAATGATGCTATCGAAATCATCATTATTTCAGCAAACAATATGATTGTTGACAAAGTTGAAGGTCTTGATTTAGGTGCTGATGATTATATTGAAAAACCATTCAACATTTTAGAATTAATGTCTAGAGTTAATGCTAAAGTAAGAAGATTCCAAAAAAATAGAATTATTACTGTAACTGATGTTAGATTAGATTTAGACAGTTTATCATGCCATAAAGGTGAAAATTATGTCGAACTAACTAATAGAGAATTTGAAATATTATCATTATTATTTGAAAATTGCGGAAAAGTAGTTCCTCGTGATAAAATATTATCGAAAATATGGGATGTTGAAACTTTTGTTGAATCTCGTACAGTTGATATGCATATTAGATCACTGCGTAAAAAAATTGACCCAGAAGGACAAATTATTAAAACAGTATATGGTGTTGGATATAAGGTAGGAAATGAATAGTATTTTCAGAAGAAAAAATAATATCAATGAGTTAAAAGATCGCATTGATGAATTCGAAATTGAATTATCTAAATATGAATACATTATCGATTCATTACAACATGGTCTAATTGTATTTAACCACCAAGGATTAATTCAAATTATTAATGACTATGCCAAAAAATTATTCGATTTCAAATTAGATGAAATCATCGGTAAATCAGCGATATTTTTAACACGCGATCGCAACTTCCAAGATTTAATTGAAAAAGCAACAAATACTAGAGAAGAGATGAAAGAAGATGTTGTGATTGGAAACAAAATATATCAAGCTAATTTTGACCCAATCCTAACAACTAGTCCTGAATTAGGAATTAATCAAGGAGTTGTCTTAACTTTAATTGATGTTACTGAAAATAGAAAAATTGCCCAAATGAAACGTGAGTTCTTTGCTAACGCCTCACACGAATTAAAATCACCACTAACAACAATCATTGGTTACCAACAATTATTGGTTGAAGGAATCATTGATCAAAAAGATGCCAATGATACTCAAGGTAAAATCTTAAATGAATCTTACCGAATGAATAAAATTATTTCAGAAATGTTAGAACTTTCTAAACTAGAGAGTTTAACTGAACCACAATTAGAAAAAAATAACTTACTAAGTATCCTTTCAGAAATCTTAGTAAGTTATAAACAAATTTTAGAAGAAAAACAAATTAAAATAAAATCTAATTTAAGTGATTCATATCACGAAATTAATAATATCCATGCCGATCAAATTATTCGTAATTTAATTGATAATGCAATTCATTATAATGATTTCGGTGGTAATATCTATATTGAATTAACACCAGAACATTTAATTGTTGAAGACTCAGGAATCGGGATTGCCCCAGAAGATATAAACCGCATCTTTGAGCGATTCTACCGAGTCGATAAATCAAGAAGTAAATCTGAAGGTGGTACCGGACTTGGTTTAGCGATTGTTAAACACGTAGCTGGTTTATATAACTTTGATATTAAAGTATCAAGTAAATTAGGTATCGGCACTAAAATTCAAATTATATTTAAAAAATAATTATCTAAAATTTAAAGCCTCTATAGGCTTTTTATTTGGGTATAATGTTCAATAATTGAATTTTTTGAATCTTTACAAAGATATTAAAAAAGGCTCGCAAATCGCGCAGCCTTCATAAAAAACTGTTAATATTATTCGATTTTTAATGCTTCAACTGGATTTTTTTGAGCAGCCATTCTTGCAGGAATTAATCCAGATACAAAAGCTAAGAAAGTACTAATTAAAATCATGACTACAATATGGTGCCAGTGGACTTGGGCAATATCATTAACCCCTGAATAATGTCTGAGGATTGCATTTAACGGGAAGGTTAAAATATATGTAAGTACCATTCCTAAAATACCTGCTAATAACCCAATTATGATATTTTCACTGTTAAAGATTCTCGAAACATCTTTCTTTCTTGCTCCCAAAGCACGTATTAGCCCAATTTCTTTAGTTCGTTCAATCACAGAAGTATAGGTGATAATCGCAATCATAATTGAAGAAACAACTAAGCTAATCGATGTAAAGGCAATTAGTCCAATTGAGATAGCATCAATCAAAGTTTTTGAAATTGCAGCAAATACAGCAGAATCATCAGAATATCTTATGTAATTAGGGTCATCTTCAGTTTCAAAACGATCATTATAAGCATCTAGATGTTCTTTAATTTGTTCTTTAACATCAAAGTTAATTGGATAAATATGAATATAGTCAACAGATGAAACAGTAGTTGGATAATTTTCTTTGATATAATCAACTAATTCATTGGTGAACGCTATACCATTATTAAATAAAGTAAAACTATCAGCTTTTTTAATACGAACAATAGCTGAAATTCTTAATTTTATAGCATCATCCGGATTAAATGTTGCGGCATTGTATCCACCTGGTTTTAAAAATAATTCTTTACCAACAAATTCATCAAATGAAATTCTTTCTCTATCTTCAACAACAAAACCTAAGTCATTTAAAATATTTAAGTTAATGCGGTTGTATTTATCAACCGTAATAACAATATCAAAGGTTTTATTAGCTGGATCGCTTGATGGTTTTGCACCAGCAATAATATCATAAACACTATCAAATATGCCGCCGTCTGGAAGAAGTGTTGAACGTCTACCTAATTGATCAGTAGGCATAGTATTACTAGAACCATCAGTGAAAAAATGTTTGTAACTTGTGTTACCTTCAGCATCAACGATTGGTGTAATAATGGTATATTTCATTTTAGGCTTAACAGTAAAACCAGAAAATAATTGTGGGTTTTCATTATAATAATTTGTTACATACTCAACATATTCATCAGTTAAATTATTATAATGTAATAATATACTAGTGATGTTACTATCATAGGCAATAACTTCCTTTTCTTTTGGAAAACTTTCAAATGTTTGTTGCCTTAATTCAGCAATCGCGTCCTGATTAATTTGAACACTTGATATATTAATAGGATATTGTCCGATTGTTTGGGTTTGGAATGTTTCAATTTCTTGATTCATACCACTAGATAATGCGAGTATTAAGGCAATTCCAATGATTCCAATAGAAGAAGCGAACGCTGTTAAAAAGGCTCTACCTAACTTAGTTTTTAAGTTTTTTAACGCTGATAAAAATGAAGTTTTAAAAGACATAGCAGTCTTT
The DNA here is from genome assembly GCA_012837585.1 of Acholeplasmataceae bacterium. Lineage (GTDB taxonomy): Bacteria > Bacillota_I > Bacilli_A > Acholeplasmatales > Acholeplasmataceae > DUQW01. Next base: position 3,975 of record DUQW01000002.1, on the reverse strand, counting down.
TTTAAAACTAATTCTTTAGAGACATCAACCTTGCCGCTAGAATCATAAGGATTAGAATCTGATTCAACTCTTCCATCATTTAATCTAACAATTCTTGTTGCATATTGTTCGGCAAGTTTAACATCATGGGTCACCATAATAACAAGTTTATTTTCGGCTACCTCTTTAATTAGTTCCATAATTTGATGGCTAGTTTTTGAATCTACTGATCCAGTAGGTTCATCAGCCAAAATAATATCAGGATTATTAGCTAGTGCTCTTGCAATAGCTACTCTTTGACTTTGACCAACTGATAATTGGTTTGGTCTTTTATTCATATGTTCAACTAAGCCAACTTTGTTAAGCAACTCTAAAGCTCGCTCTCTTCGCTCTTTTTCATTAACACCGCTTAAAGTCATTCCCATTTCTACGTTTTCAACAATACTTAAATGTTGAACTAAGTTATGGGTTTGGAAGATAAATCCTAAAGAGTGGTTACGATATCTATCAAGTTCTATGTCTTTAAATTCAGTAAGTGAATTTCCATATAAACTAATTTCTCCAGAATCCGGTCTATCTAGAGCACCTAAAATGTTTAAAAAGGTTGTCTTTCCGCAACCTGAAGGTCCTAAAATAGCAACAAATTCTGTTTGTCTAAATTCTATAGATAAATCATCAACTGCATTAGTAACAAAATCACCTACGGTGTATGTTTTCTTTAAGTTTTGAACTTTTAGCATAAATATCCTCTTTTCTATTGTAAATATACAATTTAAGTTTAACATATTATGGGATAAACCTCTTATTCAAATACTAATTTTTTTTTAATATGTTAATAAAAAGGCTGTTTAACGCAGCCTTTATGATTATTTTTTAAATTTATAGCCATCAATAATAATTTTAGAAGCTTTATCAATATCTTCTTGGGTAGCTGGCCTGATGTGAGGTAACTCGTAAACATAACCTATTTGCGCCCATTTATCGATACCTAAGTTGTGATATTTTAATAGTTCAATCTTTTTTACGTTATTTAGTGTATCTAAAAAATCTCTTAGAGGTTTATAGTATTTCTCTTCGTCGTTAATTTCGGGAATAATGACATGTCTAATATACATATCAATATTATGGTTATCAACAAATTGTGCGAACTTTAAAATATTTACGTTACTATGACCTGTTAGCCATTTATGTTTTTCATCATCCATAAGTTTTAAATCTAGCATTACTAAATCAGTATACTTTAATAATTCTAAAAATTCTTGTTCTCTATTTGGATTAAATGTACCACCGGAAGTATCAAGCGCAGTATGAATACCAAGCGCTTTTGCTTCTTTAAATAAATCTATTAAAAATGGAAGTTGCATCAGTGGTTCGCCACCACTTACCGTTAGTCCGCCATTTTTATAGAAATGTTTATATTTGTTGTAGTCATCTAAAATATCTTGAACAGTCTTTTGTTCACGTATATTAGGTTCCCACGAATCACGGTTATGACAATATTTACATTGGAACGGGCATCCTTGTAAAAAGAGAACATATCTAATGCCAGGACCGTCGACTGTTCCTAATGTTTCAGTAGCGTGAATATATGCTTTTGAATTAAGCGAGTCTTTCATGGAATGTCCTATTGATTACCTCTAATTTTTGAGTGTCTGTTAATTTAGAAAAGTTAACAGCATATCCACTAACTCTAATTGTTAAGTTAGGATATTTATCTGGATTTTGATATGCATCAATTAATCTTTCTCTATTTAATACGTTAACGTTTAAATGATATCCGTTGCTATCAAAATAACCATTTAAAATAGAAACTAAGTTATCTACTTGAATGTCATCACTATTAGCATATAAATCGTCTTGATCTCCACTTAGTGCTGCAGGAAGAATAGTAAAGGTATTACTAATTCCATCTTCACAAGAATCAACTGGAAGTTTAGCAACACTTAATAGTGATTTAAGTGCTCCTTCAGAATCGCGTCCGTGCATTGGGTTAGCGCCAGGTGCAAAAGCTTGACCTGCGGCTCTACCATCTGGAGTAGCTCCAGTTTTTAATCCGTAAACTACGTTTGAAGTAATAGTTAATACACTCATAGTGTGATATGAATTACGATATGTTGGATTAGATCTAATTTTTTCCATAAATCTTTCAACAAGTTCAACAGCGATTGAGTCAACTCTATCATCGTTATTACCATAGAATGGGAATTCGCCTTCAGTCTCAAATCCAGTAACTAAGCCGCTTTCAGGATCTTGGATTGCAGTTACCTTCGCATATTTAATGGCACTTAATGAGTCGGCCACTACTGATAAACCAGCAATACCTGTTGCCATATTTCTCTTAATTTCTAAATCGTGTAATGCAAATTGTAGCGATTCATAAGCATATTTATCATGCATATAGTGAATGATATTTAACGAGTTAACGTAAACTTGGGCAGTCCAGTCTAATACTTTATCAAAAGCTTTGACTACCGTATCATAATCTAAAACACCAGTCATAACTTCAGTTTTAGGAGATACTTGTTTACCGGTCATTTCATCACGACCACCGTTAATAGCGTATAATAATGCTTTTGCTAAGTTAGCTCTAGCACCGAAGAATTGAGTTTCTTTACCAACACCCATTGGGCTAACGCAACATGCAATTGCGTAATCATCTGAGTGTTTTGGTCTCATTAAATCATCGTTTTCATATTGGATACTTGAAGTGTCAATTGAAACTTTAGCACAGAACTTTTTAAAGTTTTCTGGTAAATCTCTTGACCATAAAACTGTTAAGTTTGGTTCAGCAGAAGTACCTAAATTGTAAAGTGTTTGAAGATATCTAAATGTAGTTTTAGTTACCCAAGATTTACCTGGAACGTTAGTCATACCCGCTAAACTTTCAGTAACCCAAGTTGGGTCTCCAGTAAATAAGTTGTCATATTCTGGAGTTCTAGCGAATCTAACTCCTCTTAATTTTAAGATGAATTGGTCAATTAATTCTTGAGCTTGTTCTTCATCTAAAACTCCTTCTTTGATATCTCTTTCAATATAAACATCAAAGAAAGAAGCAGTACTTCCTAAACTCATTGCAGCACCGTTTTGTTGTTTAACTGATGCTAAATATGCAAAATATGTCCATTGAATAGCTTCAATAGCGTTAGTTGCTGGTACCGAAATATCATAACCATAGATTTTTCCAAGTTCAATTAGTTCTTTTAATGCAACAATTTGATCTTGGTGTTCTTCTCTCATTCTGATTTTTTCTTCAGTCATTGGGAATCCAATTGATTCTTTATCTTTCTTTTTCTCTTCAATTAAGAAGTTAACACCATAAAGTGCAACTCTTCGATAATCTCCGATAACACGACCTCTACCATAAGCATCTGGAAGACCAGTAATTAATCCTGAACTTCTAGCATCTCTAATTTCAGGTGTGTAAACATCAAAAACTCCTTGGTTATGAGTCTTTCTATGTTTAGTGAAAATTTCTTCTAGTTGTGGATTAATTTCATATCCGTGAGAAGAAGCGGCTTGAACTGCAACTCTAATTCCACCGTAAGGATGGAATGCTCTTTTTAATGGTTTATCAGTTTGAAGACCTACGATTAATTCTAGATCTTTATCTAAATAACCAGCCGGATGGCTAGTAATTCCTGAAACTACTTCAGTACACATATCAATTACGCCATTATTTTTTAATTCTTTTAATAACAAAGCGTTAAATTTATCGTTAAGTTTTGTTGTTCTTTTTGTAGGTCCGACTAAAAAACTGTCGTCTCCTTTGTATTCAGTATAATTATCAAACATGAAGTCTCTAACGTTAATTTGTTTTTTCCAATTTTCGCCTTTGAAACCTCTCCATTGTTCTTTAAACATATTAAAACCTCCCTTAATACCAAAGCGTATTATATAACATATAATAAAATAATGCTTTAATTAAGATAAAAAATCTAAATATGTGTAAAAATAAGGGATATTTGAACAAAAAAAGACACGATATCGTGTCTTTTT
>DUQW01000024.1 GCA_012837585.1 Acholeplasmataceae bacterium | reverse complement strand
TTTAAGTATCACAGAAATATATAACGCTGATTTTCCAATTGATGTATACGGAATTTATGAAGAATTAAGGAAAGAAGGATTAATTCAATGAAAAAGTCGGCAACACCTAAAGTGAACACAGCGAAATTTTGATAAAGCTTGTAATTATATTGGTTAATTGGTATAATTAGTCAAGAGGTGTATATGATATGAAAACTAAAACAAATCAAGAATTAATAACTCTATATAGTGAACTGATTCAAGAATTAAAAAATCGAAAAGTTATACGAACAAAAAATTTTTTAGGAGATCTAGGTGAATACTTAGCGGTACAAATTTTAAATAGCAAATATGATAGTATACAGTTAGAATTGCAACCTCCGTCAACAAAAAATTATGATGCAGTGTGCAAAAATACAAATTCTAAGTATAGTATAAAGTCGATGACCGTAAATCAGACTAGTATTATTGATAGAACAAATAGTAAAGAACCAACAAATTTAGCACCAACATTTGATTATCTTGTTTTAATGAAATTTAATAGTAACTATAGTCTTGAACAAATATATCTTTTATCTTGGATCAAATTTATTGAATATAGAAAATGGCACAACACAGATAAGGGTTGGTTTTTGACAATTACAAATAAATTGAAAGATGATAATGAAGTTATCAAGGTGTTATAAGCCCCTCTACCATCACTTGTTGAGGTTTTAAGGGTACCGCACGGGAGGGCCTTTAAAAAACGAAAACCCGATTTTTTGAAAATCTGAGTTTTCATTTTCAGATTATTTTGAAGTCACATATGATGTGGCTTTTTTATTTTATAAATATTGTTTTAAGGAGGTGTGTAAGATGGGAAAGTTAAATTCAGTATCAATAGAATACTATAGACTAAAATCTTTATTTGATTCTGTAGATCAGACAAAAGCAGAACTTGTTGATAATTTATTAAATGAGGCTGCTTTTATGAAAGTGCAACTTTCTAATTTAAGAACACATATACAAACACATGGAGCAATACAATTCTCAACCAAAGGTGATCAAAGACAAACTGAGGCAGCAGACATTTTTTCATCAAAACTTGTGTGTGCAGATTGTGGTGGTTTTTATGGTAAAAAGAAATGGCATTCAAACACATCATACGAAAGATTTGTTTATCAATGTAACAGCAAGTTCCAAAAAGGTAAATGTAGATGTCAAACCCCACAATTAACAGAAGCTGAAATTAAAGAAAAGTTTATTGAAACCTATAACTTAACAATGGAAGATAAGGAAAGAATCACTAATGATTTAAAAGAAGTGATTAATTTATTAACTGATACTACAGAACTTGAAAAAGGAATAGAACGAATAAATGCAGAACTTTCTGTGGTTGTTGAACTTGCTGCAAAAACAATAAAAAAAAACTCCAAATCAAATGAAGATAGTGTTGATTATGAAAATAAACACCAAAACTTAGTAGAACGTTATAAGATATTATCTTGTGAACTTGACAAACTATCAAAAGGAAAGACTGACAAAGAAAACAAAGAAACTCGAATGAAATCTTTCTTATCTGTAATATATAAATCTGAAGATATGCTTAATAGTTGGAATGAACGTATATGGATGTTAATGGTGGAAAAAGCAATCATTCAAAGAGATAAACGTATTAAGTTTATTTTATACGGCAATCACAATATAGAGCAAATATAAACAATTTCTTGTGAATAAGTGTTTAAAATGCTATAATTTAGATAAAAATTATGGCTTTTTTAAATATAAAATAATAGTTATTGACAATAATTGGAGGGAAATCAATGAGAATGAAAAAAATTATAGGTATAATTCTTATTGTTTTTAGTGTCTTTATTTTAGTTTCTTGTAACACAAATAAAGGGGAAGCAATTAGATTAAACGGTGAAGTAAGCATTAAAATAGAAGTAGGGGAAGAGTACATAGATAGAGGAGTTATATATCCTGAAAAATATGTTTTAGTAACTAATGGCGAAGTTAATGCAAATAAGCTAGGGAAATATGAAATTAAATATTCTGTCTATACAGATGGTGGCGAAATTGTTAAAGAGTTATTTAGATTTATAGAAGTTGTTGATACCCAAAAACCTATTTATATTGAAAAGAATAATCAGATATTTTATGCTGGTTTTCAGTATTCAATAGATGATTTTTTAGAAAGTTATAGCGATAATTATGACAGCAAAAATAGTTTGTTGATCTCAACAAATAATAATTTCATATTTAATGAGCCAGGAATGAAAGAAATAGAAATTAAAATAACTGATACATCTGGAAATAAAACAATATATAATACTACAGTTGATGTGATTTTAGATTTTGAAAAACTTCTTGATCATGTTTATAGAAATGAAACCTATAAAGTTAGAAAGGGTGTAACTGGAATAGGCTCTTCATATACTAGGATCACAATTGATTCAAATACTAGTTTTTCTTGTTATGATAGTGGTTCATTACATTTTTTAAAAAGTTTTAGTTCTGAATTGGGCGATAGAGCATCAATTCAAATATCTGCAACTTATGGAAAGTTTGATAATACAAGTTTGAGTTATCATATTAGTAAAAAAGGTGGACAATATTCAGTTGGATTCATTGATTTTGATGCTACATTAGATTACGATTCGCTAATATTTAATAGCTTTAGAAGTACTATAAACAATTTAAATCTGAACGAAAGAGACATGATAGATGAAATGAACCCCAGAGTATTAGGAGTTCTTATAGAATTCAAAGAATATGTCGAACAAACATTAGGCATTAAATTTAAGTAACAGTTAAATACTTAATTAATAAAGAGCACATAATAG
>DUQW01000023.1 GCA_012837585.1 Acholeplasmataceae bacterium | reverse complement strand
CTGGAAACTCATATTAATACGGTTATTAATCGTATTACTAATTTTGAAATTAATAAAATCATTAAGAAAATTGAAACTAACAATGAAAAATAAATAATGGTCCCGCTTATGCGGGACTTTTTATTTTCAGAACCGAAAAGTTGCAAGCGGTTTCAAAGACATAAAGCCTTGCGGCTCATTGTCTTTTTTGGCTTAGTATGTAACATACTAACAAAGAACGCAATGAAAGCGTTTACTTATTATATCAAAGGAAGGAGAATTGGTATGAAGAAGGTGAGAAAAGTGATATTTGCATTATTTGTCGCTTTATCACTAATATTAGGTTGATCTTGCCAAACCCAAGCATTATGTGGTTGGTCGATGTTGTTATATCGGTAATAGTGAATAACAATCTCTTCAGGAGTTAAACCTTTAACGACTCTAGCTCCTAATAAAAAGACTCCTATTAATACGATAAATCCTAAATAAAATTTTCTTAATAATTTCAATTTCATCACCTACACTTTAGTATTTTCAAACTAATTCTACCATTTATTTTAAATTATGTTAACATAATTCAAAATATATCTAAATGAAACCGCTATCACTTTGTTAATATTACATATTAAAAGAAAAATAAGACTAATTTTTCTTGAAATTTTATTTTGAAAAAAACTGTTTAAAAATCACTTTGTTTATTAGTTGAAATTCAAGTGTCATTTGAATTATGTAAAAATATGTGAAAAACTGTTTACTTTTAAATAACGAATTAATATAATGGAAGTAGATAATAAATATTATCTAAAAAGGAGGGAAGATAATATGAAAAAAGTATTAGTTACTGGAGCAACAGGTCATGTTGGTAATATGTTAGTTAAAGAACTATATGAACAAAATTATGATGTTTATTCTTTAGTTATGCCTCATGATAGGATCGACTACTTAACTCCATATTCGAAAATTATTTACGGGGACATTTTAGATAAAGAAGGATTAAAATATAACTTCCAAGGTATGGACTATATTGTTCATGCAGCTGGCGTAATTGAAATTGGTAGTGGCAATAAAAAGTTTGTCTATAAAGTTAATTATGATGGTACTAAAAATGTAATGCAGGCAGCTTTGCATAATAGTGTAGAAAGAGTCATTTATATATCTAGCGCTCACGCGCTACCCGCATTAAAGAAAAATGAGTTGATGAGTGAAATTGATAATTTTGATCCTAAATTAGTTAAAGGACATTACGCTAAATCAAAAGCATTAGCAACTCAATACGTCTTTGATTTTACTAAAGAAAATGATTTAGACGTAGTTGTCGTTCACTTAGGATCAACTGTTGGCGAGGGTGATTATAAAGGTTCTCATATGGGAACTGTAACAAACATGTTCTTACAAAAAAGATTACCTTTATATTTAGATGGCGGATATAACTTCGTTGATGTAAAAGACGTTGCTAAAGGGATTATCCTTGCGATTAATAAAGGTAAACGCGGCGAATGCTATTTGCTTACTGGTGTTCAAAAAACAATTAAAGAATACTTAGATGAAGTTGCTAAAGTTGCTGAAATGAAACCAATTAAACATAAAATAAATTATACGTTTATTTTAATGATGTCTAAGTTTTCGGAAATGTATTATAAGATCGCTAATCTAAAACCATTAATGACAACTTACTCAATTAAAGTATTAAAATCTAACTCTAATTTTTCTAATGAAAAAGCCAAAAAAGAATTAGGTTTTACTACTAGACCATTTGAAGAAACAATTAGAGATGTTGTTAATTTTAACTTAGAATTAATTATCCGTGATAAGAAAGCTAAGATGATTCCAAAAGTTGGAAATGGTAAACAAAAAATTGAATAATTAAATTTCCTAAATACAAGAAGGATGACATTAAATGTCATCTTTTTTTTAATTAGTTTTCCATCAAAATGTATATATCATTAATTTAATGATATAATGATTTTGGAGGTTTATTTTATGAACATATTATTTGGGGGTTCATTTAACCCGCCTACATTAGCTCATTACGAGATTGTTAAATTACTTGATGAATTATATACGCCAAAGCGTATTGTTTTAATGCCGGTCGGGAATAATTATAATAAACCGGAATTAATTGATGGCAAAATCAGATTAGAAATGACAAGAATTATGGCTTCACATTTTGAAAATGTCGTTGTAAGTGACTTTGAAGTAACTAGACCATTTAGAGGAACGATTAGATCGCTAGAATATTTAGTGAAAACTTATAAAGAAGATGTTGCTTTAGCTATTGGTGCTGATAACTTTATTTATTTATCAACTTGGATTGAAGCGGAAGCGTTAATTAAAAATTATAAGATTATCGTTTTTGATCGTGATGGTTTAATTACTGAAGAAGTTGTAATGTTATTTGAAGTAGAATACGGAGTTAAAATTGATGTAATTAATTGTTCTTCTAATATATCTGCAAGTGAAATTCGTTCGAATCCTAAAAAATACCGTAAAAACTTATTACCTGAGGTTTATGAGTATATTCAAAATAATAAGCTTTATTTAAAGGAGGATAAGAAATGAAAAAAATTTTAAATATTGGGGTGGCAACTCCACCAATTAAAGTTGGGAATCTAAATTTTAATGCTGATGAAATTATTAAAGTTTTAGATAACAGTAAAGCTGATTTAGTCTTATTTCCGGAACTTAACTTAACGAGTCTTTATTGCGGAGATTTATTTACTAATGATGAGTTTTTAGATAAAGCTTTAGAAGAGGCTAACAGAATTATTAAAACTACTAAATATGATGGTTTATTTACAATTGGTTTACCACTAAAAGTTAACCAATACGTAATTAACGGATTATTAGTTGTTAATAACCGTAAAGTTATTGGAGTTGAAATGAAAGAGAATTTATCGTTAGAAGAATTAAGATATTTTGATGACTTTATTTACTCAAAAATGCAAGTTGAAATCTTCCGTAAAGATCTTGATCCATTTGAGGTAATTTATAAATTAAATGGTCTTAATGTAGCAATTACACTAGATGGTATTTACGGAGCACCAGATTTAAATAATTATTATTTATCACAACTAGGTGCTGACGTTATTTTACAAGCTTCTGGTGATTATGAAGTTTTAAATTCTGGTTCAGTTAAAGTAAGAACTTTAATTGAACTATCTTCAAAATTTAAACAATGTTATGTTTATAGTTCACCAAGTAAAGATGAATCTTCAAGTAAATATGTTTATGCTGGTGATAAAATCATTGCTCAAAATGGTGAAATCTTAAAAGAAGCAACAAACTTATATGACAATGAAAATTACATTGAATTAGAAGTTGAATTTAATAAAAAATCAGTTTTCGAAAGAGCTAATATTAGATCAGCTGAACCTAATGAAGTTGAAAAAATAGATGCTCCGGTTGAAAACTTATCACCTCAACCATTTTTGGAAGGTAGCGAACCGTTTGAAGCGGCAAGTGTTTTAAATACGCTTTTAGTTCAAGCCTTAATTAAAAAGATTAGCTCAATGCCAAAACACTTACAAAAAGTAATTATTGGAGTTTCTGGTGGTGCTGATTCAACCTTAGCGTTATTAGTTGCGGAACAAGCTTTAGAAAAAATGGGGCTTCCGCCGACTAATTTAATAGCGGTATCAATGCCGAGTGAAAACTCACTTGATGAAAGTTCTAAAAGAGCGTTAGAACTAATTGATGGTGTTAAAGCGACTAAGTTAGTAATTCCTATTGATAAACAATTAAAAGTTCACCTAGAAGCGATTAATCATCATGAATTTGATGTTACATATGAAAATGCTCAAGCACGCATAAGAACTAATATCTTAATGGATTTATCTAATAAATACGGCGGATTTGTTATAGGGCCAAGCGATTTATCAGAAATTGCTTTAGGTTTTACTACCTATAATGGTGATTCTAGTAGTATGTACGGGATTAACTCTGGTGTTCCTAAAACATTAGTTTTAATGATATTAGAGTATTTATCAAAAGAAGTTTATTTAGATTTAGAAAAAGTGATTTATGAAGTTGCTAAAGCTAAACCATCTCCAGAATTACTAAAAGAACAAGCAACTGAAGATGTTATTGGTAGATATGATATTAATGATTTTATTTTATATCACTTTATTAAAAGTGATTGGTCAAGAGATAAATTTATTGATATCTTACCAAAAGTATTTAATATTACTTCAGAAGAAGCGAAAGTATATATTAACAGATTTTTAAGAAGATTTTATCAAAATCAATTTAAACGTAATGTCCTTCCAGAAGGACCTAACGTTTTAGAAATTACACTAAATCCACGTGACGGATTTAGATTAGCGGGAGATAATGAAGTTGACTACTAAAAAAGGAAAAGTAATGCTAGGTTTATCTGGTGGAGTTGACTCTGCGGTAGCCTTATATAAACTATTAGAAGACGGATATGATGTCATAGCCGTTTTTATGCGTAATTGGGATTCAGCATTAAACCGTGATATTTTAGGAAACCCAACCGCAGATGATGATATTTGCCCGCAAGAAAAAGATTATCAAGATGCTAAAAAAGTCGCTGATAAATTAGGAGTCACACTTCAAAGAGTGGATTTTGTTAAAGAATATTGGGACAGGGTTTTTACTTACTTTTTAAATGAATATAAATTAAATAGAACACCAAATCCAGATGTTTTATGTAATAATGAAATAAAATTTAAAGCGTTCTTAGACTACGCGTTAAAACAAGATGTTGACTATATTGCAATGGGTCATTACGCACGTGTTGATCGAAGCGAAGGAAGATCGAAATTATTAAGGGGACTTGATGATAATAAAGATCAATCTTATTTTCTATCACAACTTACAAATGAACAATTATCAAAAGTATTATTTCCAATTGGCGATATCAATAAAGATGAAGTAAGGCGAATTGCAAGAAAGTTAGATTTAGCAGTTTCTGATAAAAAAGATTCAACAGGAATCTGTTTTATCGGAGAAAGAGATTTTAATAAATTTTTGGCTAATTACTTACCAGCTAAACCGGGATTAATGAAACGTTTAGACGGGACTGTAATAGGGGATCATTACGGGTTAATGAATTATACAATTGGTCAAAGAAAAGGTCTAGGAATTGGCACAATAGACGGTTTAGACGGTCCTTGGTATGTTGTTGGTAAAGAATTAGAAGCTAATACTTTAATTGTTGAAAATAAAGATAACTTAGACTATTTAAAATCTGATGAAGCCCATATTACTGATTATGTTTGGCGAGCTCCTAAAGTAGATGGTAATTATACCGCTAAGTTTAGATATCGTCAAAAAGACGTCCCAGTTAAGGTTAAGTTTGTAAACGACACGGAATTTATTGTTACATACAATAACGTCTCAGCGGTAACCCCGGGACAAGTATGCGCCATTTATCAAGGTGATGAATGTGTTGGCTCGGGATTTATCAACGAAGTTTTTTATAAGGGTGAAAAGAGAAGATATTCATGACGTTAATCCCAGAACATCAAAAGATTAAAGGGCATATAACTAGATATAGATTTCATAATGAAGAAAATAGTTATTCAATTGCCACATTAAAAACTGAAGATGATCGTAAAGTTACTATCGTTGGTTACTTTCCTAAAGTAACTAGCGATTTATTATATGAACTTGAAGGAACTTGGATTGATCATTCAACATACGGAGAACAATTTGAGGTTCTAGCTTTTAGACGCGCTAAAGTAGCGTCTTTTCAAGGTTTAGTTAGTTATTTATCAAGTGATTATTTTCCTGGAATTGGTCCTAAAACGGCAGAAAAGATTGTTAATCATTTAGGCGATGACGCAATTGAAAAAATCTTAGAGGATAAAAACGTCTTACGAGAAGTTGGATTAAACGCAATTAGAACCGAACGTTTTTATCAGCAACTTTTAGAAAATCAATCGCTTGAAGGAGTAACGATTGATTTATTTGAACTTGATATTAAGGGCGCTACCGCAATGAAGTTAATTACGACATACGGATTAAAAGCAGCAACCATCGTTAAAACTAATCCGTTTCGATTAATTGATGAAGTTCAAGGAATTGGTTTTATTCGAGCTGATGAAATTAGAGAAAAAGTGGGAATACCTGAAGATGACCCAAGGCGAATTAAAGCCGCTATTTTGTATTCAATTAGAGAATATGGTGAGCGTAATGGTGATACATACGCTACCGAAGAACAAGTCTTTAATTATGCCAATCAATTTTTAAAAATTGATATCGACTTTGAACCATTTATTAAAGAATTAATTAATGAAAAGAGATTAGTTTTAGAAGCAGATAGGTATTATCTTGCTCCATCATATTATGCTGAAAAGGGAGTCGCTAAAAAAATACTTGAATTAATTAGTACTTCAAAACCAAAATTAGAAGAAGATGAAATTAATCAAAGTATTGAAAAAATTGAGAGATTAATTGGTATAACTTATACCGATGTTCAAAGAGAAGCAATTAAGGTTGCGGTAAATAATGAAATAACTGTAATTACGGGTGGACCAGGAACTGGGAAAACGACAATTATTGACGGGTTAATGCAAGTATATAGTGATATTAATCATATAACAGCAAACTTTATGTCTGATCATATCAAAGTGATGGCTCCGACAGGAAGAGCTGCCAAAAGAATGAGAGAAATCTTAGACTTTAAAGCGACTACTATCCATAAAGGATTAGGTATGGGTTATGACGGAGTATTTACATATGATGAAAATAACTTGTTCTCGGAAAAGTTAATTATCATCGATGAAGCATCAATGATTGATATCTTTTTAGCCAACTCTTTATTTAAAGCGATTAGTCAAGATGCTAAAGTGGTTATCGTTGGTGACGTTGATCAATTACCAAGTGTTGGCCCGGGACTTTTCTTAAAAGATCTAATTGACTCAGGAGCATGTGCGGTAGTTAGACTTGATGAAATCCACAGACAAGCTAGAGGCTCTAATATCGTTAAAATCGCTAATAAAGTTAATAAGCAAACTTTAGGTTATGAAGATTTAGTATCAGACAGTGATACATATATTTATAAGATAAATAGAAGTGAATTAAAAAGGTTAATCTTAAGATTAGTAACTGGCGCTCTTGATCAAGGATATTCATTAATTGATGATATACAAATATTAATTCCGCAATATAAAGGTGACTTTGGAATTGAAATGGTTAACGAGATTATCCAAGAGATGTATATCCAAAATAAAGATATTAGCGTTAAACACGGTGATGTCCATTACTATGTTGGAGACAAAGTAATTCAACTTGAAAATGACGCCTTAAAAGACGTCATGAACGGTGATATTGGAGTTGTTAGTGGAATCGTTTTTGACAGTAAAGATAAACCAACGATCTTTATTAATTTTGACGGAAGAGACTTATCATATTCTAAATCTGATTTAGATCAAATTAACTTAGCCTATGCGATATCAATTCATAAATCACAAGGTTCAGAATATCCAATTGTAATTATTCCAATTGTTAAAAATTATATTCACATGTTAAGAAAAGAATTGCTTTATACGGGGATTACCCGCGCTAAAGCTTATCTATTCTTAACGGGTGATGTTGACTTAATGATTTATGCATCTAACCGTGAAACATCAAAAAGACAATCAACACTAGCAAGTAGGTTGAATCAAGAAATTGAAGATAAAAGAGAAGAGGTTGATGAAATCAACCCATATGATTTTATGTAAAAAGGATGACAAATTTCGTCATCCTTTTTAAGTAAAATTTATTTTAAAAACTCATATAAACTTAATTATGATAATAAATAAGACTATTAAAAATAGTAGCGCAATAAATACCCTGAAATATTTAAAGGCAATACGTAGATTTTTGCTTTTTTTATCACAAATATCTGCAATGCTTAATATTTGGTTTACTAACAAAGTATCATCAAGAACGTGTTTATATACATTTTCTCTAAATGATTCTTTTGTCATTTTTGTTACGTCTTTATAAAAAGTTGGATGTAATTCCTCTTTTTTATCTTTGTCATTATTTGATGTTTTTTTGCCCTCACGTGGGACAATTACATTAGCCGAAAAATAAAAAATAATACCTGTTGTTACCATCAAAAGAGCTAAAAGAATAATAAAAATCATTTTATAACTCCAATGAAGCGTACTAAAATCTTCTTTAAGTAAAAGCCCAAATAAAGATGTAGTAATACTAAACATTATCCCTACTGTAGCTAGGAATGTGCTAGCTTTACTGTCAAAAACTCTAATTTGCTCTTGAATTCCATCATGAATTTTTTGTTTTTCTTCCCGATGCATTAACTTTAATTCATCTTGCTTCATAATTATTCCTCCGTAATTTGCTGATTTGAACTTTATCGTTCCTTAAACTCATTATACTATAAATTCCATATAAATAGGATGGTGGTCTGAAAGATACATCCCATAATTAAGAAGTATAATGCTAAATATACTATTCTTAAAAACAATTACGAACTTTAATTATATAGATAAAGTTCTTTTTTTTATAAAATGTTTGTTAATATGAATATGTTTAAAAAACTGCTGCAAGAAAAAGTTACTATCCATAGTTTAGATAAACAAAACAATAAATAAAATGGCTCTAGTAATGTGCAACAAATCACAAACTAGAGCCTTTTGATCTTTAAATAAAGTATTTTAATCCATATTAGTTATAGCAAAAATGAACAACTTTTATAATGTTTATAAATAAATTAAATTCACTTCTAATTATTTTAAGTTCAACACTTAGTGTTGTTAACTTTTGAAAATAGTTTATCTTTACATTACTTCCATTTTGGATAAAGAACTACATAATTACCATTTGTTACCTTTTCGAACTTAGTCAGAAAATACTGCTCATTGTACCATCCTTCAAAACCATCTGAGTATGTTGGAAGTTCAGGACTACTATCATATGGTTTATAAACTACTTCACTTAATTTATATTGAGTAAATGTAATTGACTTGAATGTTTGGTCTATTGGTACAGCAATGAAAATGGCTCTATAAGAAGAAGTAATCGCAAAACCTTGAGAAACATCTATAATAGTTTCAACATTATCTAGAAAATCTTTTCTAAAAATCCACTTTTCTTGTTCAAAGTCAAAATAGTAAAAACCATAGTTTGTAATAAGCTTTTCTTCAAAATAATACAATACACGTTCGTTTAGTTGCAAAGTAATAATAGGTTCACTTATATAATCTGTAAATACACGATTTTGATTAGTAACAAAAACTATTTGATGTCGTTCGATGGAAACTGCGTAGCTAAATTCTTCGTTTGCAAGTAAATTGTAACTAAGATATCGTTTCGCATAATCAATGTTTATAATTCGATTATTTGAAGTATAGGCATATTGACCAAATATATTAATTATTTCTTCACCATTTTGCAACTCTAAATTTAGTTCTCTATAATTGTTTTTATAAAGTCCCAATTCATTGTGTAAATCATATTGTTGTAAAGAACCGTCTTTATATACTTCATAATAATAATCATCTATTAATGTGCTTCCAATAACATTCTGTTCCCGGTTTTCGATATAAGTATTTTCTACTTCTTTAAATACTAAGTTATTGCTCTTATCTATAAATATTACCCACAGTCGATCCTTTGACTCTAAAATTATATAACCCGCAGGACTTATAGCTTTGATTGTATATGAACTGTAATAATTGACTTTTCCTGAAGAATCAATTGTAATCAGACGGTCTTTTGTAGTTACAAATGCAAATGCAATGCTTTGTTCTAGCCAACTCCAGGTAGGAATACTTGTTATTCGATCTTTTATTAATTTTTCATTATCTTGAAGAGCTATGTTAAAAGTTTTTTCTAGTTGCAAAGTTTCTCTACTTATATAATATATTTTATTATCTACGATAACAATCATAAAATCTTTAAGTTCTTTTATATATAAAATATCTTCAATCTTATTTATATTAATTATATTTGTTAAGTTAAGCGGGTCCAAATAAGAATATTCCTTATTATCATCTAAAAGTCCTTTTTTATAGTAATTATAGAAATATATATTATTATCATTTTCCACAAGTAAATAGTCATTAACTAATGAGAACTTAGCATTTGGTGCTGATAAAATTTCTTCAAGTAATATTATTGGTACCGGAATAGCTTCAATATTAACATAGAAAGTTCTTGTAGAATAAATCAAAGTGTCTAAAGATAATTTGTTTGTAAAACTACTATCACTATAAAATGCTTTTATTTTCATACCCGGTACTTTATCAACTAAATCTGCTAATGAATCCTCATATCTCCCAGAAATAGAATACCTTTTATCATTATTATCCACTAAAGAAATATTAATTAGTTCTCTTTCAAAAGTTGCATATAAGTGGATATCATCATAATGTGGTTCCCAAGTAGACCAAAATGGATTACCTTCTTCATCTACCCAGCCATTAAAATAATATCCAGCCTTATAGGGTATTTGATTGGTAACTTCAGGCCCAAAACCAGCCTTTATTTCTGTAGCTTCAATTCCCCCAGAATTATGATAATAGATAAAATAACTTGGATTGGACCACCTAGCATAAACTGTATATGATTTTCCATACTCTAAGTAACCAAGTTTAGTTTTAAAATCTTGATCAAGATACCAACCTACAAAATACTTTGAATCTAAGCTAGGAGTAGGAGTTCTATTCTCCTCGTTACGTTTAACTATGATGGGATCAATTTTTAAACTTGAATTAGTAACAAATTTTAATTCATATGAATTAACATCATGAAATAAATATAAATTTAAATCTGCAGTTGCTTTTGGACTTGGTGGAGTAAGACGTCCCACTTGAATAGACCATCCTCTTTCTACAAAAGGAATCTCCTCATAATCTAGTGGAATATCATCATTATATTTTAATGCTACCTTCTTTGTAATATTCCAGATTTTTGGAGTTCTTACAATAGTATGTCCTCCATTATAATGGTAGTACTGAGTTCCATCAATAGTAGTTGCTGAAAACATTTCATCTTGCCAATAAAGATGAACTATATCGCTATTTCCAATTGTGTTATAAATCTCATCTAACAATTCATAATCTACTGTTGTAGAATGTATCAGATAAGCTTGTTTTGTTGTAATGATATATTTATCATAATAGTCAATTGGTATAGAATAATATGATAGAACCTCTTCATCTTCGTCTAAAATCAGATTATCAATTCTTTCAAATTCTCTAGTTTCATTATTTCTTACTATAACGTTTCTAGTGTTTGTTATAAATAAAGGAGCAAGGTAATTATAACCTCTTACTGTGGGAAACTGATTTATAATATATTCATCTTCATTAAGAGGAAGACTTAGTTTCTTAGTTTGACCTGTAAAGCCAATAGAATAATATGTGTTTTTATCTGTTTTAAGATAGGTATTATTAATTGATTCGGCATTTTCACCAAGATCCAAATTCAAATCAATTGAAGTATTAGGCTGGTTTGGATTATGGTAATCCTGAGAATAATCCTTATAAAGAATTATGCGATTATTTGAGGTTAAAAGATAAAGGCTATCCCTCTCTAATGTAAATAATTGGATTATCTTCTCTCCTTCTAAAAGACCTAAACTATCTGTAACATCCCAATATTCTTCCTTTTCTTCACTGAACCACCTGCTCACATAGTGAAGGCGACTTTTACTTGTTAGAATGTAATAATCATTCATAAAATTTACAGCATCAATAACACTATCATTTTTATCTTCTAGAATATATATAAATGGATTCTCAGTAGATCTAGTTAGTGCTACAATTCCATTATTATATATAGCTGTAACATCTAAAGAACTAAAAGATTGTGATAGTTTGATAAAACTTCCAAGTATTTCATTGTATCCTCTATATTGTATTGGAGTAATATCGTTGTATCCTCCAGTATTATATTCTTTATATAATCTATAAATATTGTCTTTTTGAGAAACAGCGTAAACATGCCCACCACTTTGAAACACATCCACAATTTCATCATCGTGATCAAGTTCTAAAGTACCCAAATCAAATTGGATCGGTTCGTTTCCCTCACTACTAATTGAGTATATTTTGTTATCAAAACTAATCCCATAGGTTATAAAAGTATTATTGTCAATATAATTTATGAAATATTTTTTAAAATCTATTTCGTCATATGCTTGTTCATAATAAAAAATATTATATTCTCTTTCAATAGTATCTACAAAAATACTAAACTTCCTTTGATGTTTATTAATTAATCCAATTTGAAAATCTTTATCAGCTATTGATATTGATTTAAGTATAGTATGTTGACCTAAATAAAGAAATTGACTAATATTCAATAATCCTTGATACGGAATATAGGCTACTTCCGTTTTATCTAGAAAACCAGTGTAATTTATTTCAACTTCATATTGTCTGACATCCCATTTAGCGTATAAATCTATCGAAGAACTAAGTGGGGTGTTTATATCAAATGGTTCTAAAAAACTAGGATCAAGATACCACCCCATAAATGTAGCAAATTCGCTAGTGGGTTCTTTTAAAATAAGTTCATCCGAGTTTTTTTCAATATATTTCACTTCAAAAACTTCATTAGTATCGCTATTAGTTCTTATAGCAATAGTATTTGAATCCATTCCTAACACAAGAATTACAAATTCTTTTGTTTTACTAATTTCATTAAGGCTTAATACAGCTGTTAATATAACTCTCTTATCTTCTGTTTGTCTATATATATTTCCTTTTAAATCGATTATATTTTCATCTGATGAAATCCAAGAAACTTCAACAACAGTAGTATTCAAATTTATTATAGTTGGAAGCTCAATAGATTGCTCTAAAGAAGCAGGCAACTTTAAATCATTATAAGCCTTATCAAATATACTTTTATCTGAGGAATTATCACAACCACTCAATCCAAATAATAATAT
>DUQW01000022.1 GCA_012837585.1 Acholeplasmataceae bacterium | reverse complement strand
TTTGCTAATTGGTATAAAATCCAAGCTAAAGAAGAATTAGCACACGGACATTTATTTATGGATTATTTAAATGTACATGGTATTTTAGTTGATATGCAACCAATCACTAAACCAGATTTTAAAATCACAGGTTTAGAATCAATTTTATTAGAAGGTTTAAAACATGAACAGCATGTTACTGATTTAATCCACGCTATTTATAAAGCAGCATTAGATGCAAGTGATTTTAGAACTACTGAAATGTTAAACTGGTTTGTTAAAGAACAACTTGAAGAAGAAGTTAGTGCTCAAGAATTAATTGATAAATACAATTTAGTTAAAAATTGTGGAACTGGCGTTTATAAATTAGATAAAGAACTTTCTGAACGTGAATGGGAAGAACCAGATTTTAAAATTGTTGACTAATTAATAATTTAAGAAAAGACCCAATCGGGTCTTTTTTAGTAGTCATTTTACCAAAATTTACAAACCAGATGATAAAAGAGTATAATATAAGTAAGACTTTTAAATAGATAAATCAATGTGGAGGTTTAATAGGTTAACTGAATTATTAAACAAAAACGCAGAAGCAGTTGTTGCTTTTGGAAGTGGTAATTATCATGGTGGATAAATTCCTGAAAAATACAGAGGGACTTTAATCGCTTATGATGATGATTTTGTCAAATTATTTTTGTCGTATAAACCAATTTTATTATCAAGAAAATATATAGTTTAAATTTTATTAGTTTAATAATAAGTGCGCTCGTAGCTCAGTTGAATAGAGCAAGACTCTCCTAAAGTCTAGGTCGAAGGTTTGAATCCTTTCGGGCGCGCCATTTTTAATAATATAGGGGCAAATATGATTGTTATTACGGGAGCAAGTGGCCATATTGGTAATAACTTAGTAAGAATTTTAATAGAACGAAAGATACCTTTTAAAGTATTACTAAGAAGAGAAGGCAAAGAACTAGCAGGACTAAAAATAGAAAAACATATCGGTAATCTTTATGATTCCGCTTTTTATCGTGAGCATATTAATCATGGTGATGTAGTAGTTCATTTAGCGGGATATATTGACTTAGAAAATAAAGATTACGATCAAAGTTATAAAGCTAATTTTGAGATGACTAAAATAATTGCTGATATATGTTTAGAAAAAGAAGTAAGATTAATTTATGCATCATCAACTGATGTGTTATTTCATAGCGAAAATAATGGTTTTTACGTTGAAAGAGATGTACGAAAAGTTAAATATAACTATCCAAAAACCAAAACAATGGCGACATTATACATAAAGGAACTTCAAGAAAAAGGATTAAACGCAATTATTTTATATCCAACATCAGTTATTGGAATTAACGATTATAAAGGCTCTCAAGCCGGAAAAGAAATCATAAAAGCATCTAAAAAAACATTCCTGCCTTATGTTAAAGGCGGCTATGATTTTGTTGATGTTATTGATGTTTCAAATGCGATTATTGAAGCTGCGTATAGCGACTTAACTGAAGATGTAATTATCAATGGTCATTTCTATACTCTTAAAGAATTATATAAACTAATCGGTAAACTTACTGGCAAGAAAAAAGTAATGGTATATATTCCGACTTTACTAGCTAAATTTGGTACTTTATTTATTAAAGGATTATCACCAATGATGGTTGAAATAGTAAGAGATGCCAGACCATTTAAAGATCCAAATACCAAATTATTGCTTAAAGAAAATACGCCAATAGAAATAACTTTTAAAAGTGTGTTATCTGAAGCCGGTCATAAAAATAAACAAAAAAGAAAATAACATATAAATAGGCTTCTATGAAGCCTTTTTCAATATTTTACATTAAATAGTAGTTATTAAAGATATTATTATGTTATAATAATATTACGGTTTGGAGGTTTATAAATGGTTAAAGATTGCTTAGTGTTTCTAGATTATGATGCTAATAATATGTATGAGTTTTTAAAATCAGCTAGTAAAACCATTTTTAAATCCGGATTAGTTCAAGATAGCGACGCTTTTTATCACGCTTTACTCGCTAGAGAAGAACAAATAACTACCGGAGTTGGAAGAGGAGTTGCTTTTCCTCATGCCTACGGCGATTTTATAGATCATCCATTTGTGTGCTTATTCAGAGTCAAAAAACCACTCGACTACAAATCAATTGATGGGGAACCGGTTGATTTGTTTTTTGTCATTGGGACTCCGTCTAATGCTGAAGAATTACATTTGAAAATATTATCAAGACTTGCGCAAAACTTTGCTCAAGGGGAGTTCCGTGAGGAGTTAAGAGTTTCTACTAAAGCCGAGTTAATTAGACAAGTTTTACTTCGTATTTTCCAACCGATGGTAAATATCATCGTAACTGACAAAAATATTAAAGAGACAATTTTAAAAGAATTTTCTCCGTACATAAATTTTTTCTTTCATGAAGACGGCAAAAAAGTTGAACCATTTGAAATTCATATTTCAGATTTGTCTTTTGCTATTGGTACTGATTCTAACAATAGATTAATTACTAACCATTTCACTTTGGAAGAAGCAATTTTAGAACTAACGAAATTATTAAATAAGAATAAGGAGGACGAAGCATGAATAAATTATTTGACGTAATTAACCCGAATTTCTTTAACGTGCTCTCAAGCCCGAATAAAGAAATATATGTTGATTGCATCTTTATTATTTATGAGTCTCTTGATAGTGTTGAAGATTCCTTTCAAGGTGATCGTGAATTTGTAATGCAAAGATTAATTCATTATTTCGACGAACTAGAATTAAAGGGAGTCGATGAATTTGATGATAGAAGAACTAGCCGTCAAAAAGCTTTAGCGGTAATTAACTATTTTAAAGAATGTGGTTGGTTAGGTGAAGAGGAGTTAGGTGATTATAAAACATCACTTAACTTATTTGACTATACAATTAGAATAGTTGATGTTTTAAAATCAATTCAAGACCGTGAACAAATTGAATATACCGGAGAAATATTTACGGTTTATTCAGTATTACAAAACTTCACTATTGATGAAGGCGTTGGAATTATTGAACAAGCATACGATTCAACTAATCAAATTATTAAAAACCTAAAAGGATTAAAAGCGAATATTTATCGTTATTACTACGATATTACTTTAAATCAAGATGCCCAAGATCTGCAAAACTTATTAGAAAAATTATTAGTTGAATACAAAAATAATTTCTTCGATAATGCTTACTACAACTTAAAAACTAAAGATAGTTTACCAAGATATAAAAAATCAATTTTAGACAAAGTCTTAGAAATTTATAATAGCGATGAAATCTTAAATCAATTAGCTCTTCAAACAATGGAAGCTAAAAAAATCGAAGACTATGATGAAGCCTTCCACTATATTGAAGATAAGATAAGATTTATCGCTGATTCATTTAACGCATTTGATTATTTAA
Source organism: Acholeplasmataceae bacterium (assembly GCA_012837585.1). Classification (GTDB taxonomy): domain Bacteria; phylum Bacillota_I; class Bacilli_A; order Acholeplasmatales; family Acholeplasmataceae; genus DUQW01. Next base: position 8,993 of record DUQW01000022.1, on the reverse strand, counting down.
TTTTAGCAATTGACCGTAAAAACGAACAATATGTTAGTGCAGCTGCCTCTAAGATTTTATTCTTAACTAATCACTCAGATGATATTGAAGGTATCTTCAATAGAATCTTTAAGATAGTTGTTGATAGTGATGAAAATACTTTTGAATATGACCAGTTATTTAATTTATTCCACGCAAGAAACTTAGATACTGAATCACTCTATACGCAAAGAAGATTAAGAATTGATACTGATCCTGAACCAGTAACAGTTCTTGATGATTTAATTACGGATGAGTATAGACGCAAGAAACTTCAATTCTTAATGAAAAACAATATCTATGGTAAAAAAGAAATTAACCGTTACGTGTTAACTAAATTAAATCACTTACCAGAACTTGAAGCTTCAGAGTTACCACTTGAAACTGAAGAAGATTATATTAAACTAATTTTAATTTTCCTATACTCAAGATCAGTTGGCATGGATTACCATGTAGAGATGTTAGGTCGTGAAACGACATCAAACTTCGCGACATTTAATAACTTTTTAATTAAACGAGGTAGATAGATATGAATAAAACGCAAGCAGTTAAAAAATTCCATGAAGAATATTTAAACTTAAAAGAAGGAGAAAAAACTGATTTTTCTAGAATTTGTAATAAATTATTACAAGTTAACTTCTTAACAAAAAGAAAACCAGGTGACGGTAATGATTACCGCACTATTTTAGCTTTTAAAGAAACTTTCGAAGCCTTCTTTAAATTAATTGATTTTGAATTAATTATTAAAAGAGAAGATGAAGTAGTTTTCATTAAAAACGAAGCCGTTTATAACCATTTACGTCTTCGTAAGGCTGAAAGTGTCTTGCTTTTAGTAACACGAATTTTATATCAAAGAAAAATGGACTTCATCACTCTTGATGAAGATGTAGAAATCTTCTTATATGAAATTCATGATGAATTAACACGAATTGGTTATTTAGACAATAAAAGAATTACCAAATCAGATCTAAGACCAGCCCTACAAATGATGAGAGGATATAACTTAATTGATTATATTGATACTGGCTTATCTGATGATGCAAGAATTAAAATCTATCCTACCATTTTATATGTAACTGATTTAGAAGGTATTAAAGGCGTTATTGATAAACTTGACGGATACATGAGAGCCGAAGGAGGAGTAAGTTATGAAGAAATTAACGAAGATTAAATTAGTTAACTGGCATTTATTCTCAAACCAAACTATTGATATACAAGGAAACACTTTAATTAGTGGTGAAAACGGCTCAGGGAAATCAACACTGCTTGACGCAGTCCAATATTTACTTGTTGGTGGTAGAGGCGGGGTTAAATTTAACGTCGCCGCAACCGATGACGCTAAAAGAACTCTAGACGGATACGTTAGAGGTAGAATTGGTGCTGAAAATAAAGAATATTTACGTACTGGTGACGTAATTACTCACGTAGCACTAGAGTTTTACGATGAAAAAGAAAAAACATTTAATATCGTTGGAGCTGTTTTAGATTTACCTAAAAACTCATCAATGCGCGAAAGATTATACATTTTAGAAAATGTCGCAATTCACGAAGAGATGTTTTTAGATGGTAATATGCCTCGTGATTACAAATCAATGAAAGAATATTTCCGTGCCCAAGATATCGATTTAGAACCATTTGATACTCAAAGAAAGTATCGTGATGGGTTATCTAAATTCTTCGGTATGGACGCTAGAAAATACGCTCAATTACTTCCAAAAGCCTTAGCTTTTAGATCAATTGACTTACAAACATTCGTATTTGAATTCTTACTTGATGATAACCCTATTGATATTCAATCACTTAAAAATAACGTATCTCAGTTAAAACGTGTTGAAGCTCAAATTAAATCTGACCGTGAAAAGTTAGAAAAATTAGACTCAATTATCGATGTTGGGACAACGATTACTGAACTTCGTGAACAAGTTCAAGTTAACGAAATCATCGATAACTTAAACTGGGTTGAACAAAGAGAAAACTTCTTAAAAACAAGTGAAGACGCACTTGGTAAATTAGACACTAGATTAAATACATTAAGATCTGAAAAAGCTGATCTTGACAGAGTTATTGAACAAAATGACCAAAACATTTTAAATTTAGAAAAAGCTAAAGACAATAACGACTTATCTAAAACTTTAGGTGAATATCAAGATAACTTAGAACGTAAAAATAAAGAATATAGTTATCAAGAAGAAGTTTTAAAACAAGTTTATACTGATTTATCTGAAGAAGTTCAATTCTTAAAACAAATCACTAAAGTTATTCCTGATCAAGCGATGAATAGCTTTATCAAATACTATGAACAAAACCAAAATAGCTTATCATCTCGCGAATTAGTTAATCACTTAAACTTAGTCGCTGGATCAGTTTCAGCTTATGAAAAAGCGATTCACACTGAAAGACAAAACATTGAAAAAGCTAAAACTGATATCTCAACTAACTTAAGAAATGCTCAATTTAGATTAAATAACTTAAAGAAAAACATTAAGACATATCCAAAATATGTAACCGATCTAATTGATTCGATTAACCGCGAATTAACATATAAATTCAATAAAGAAATCAACGTTCGCCCATTAGCTGACTTAATTGAAGTAAACGATGAAAAATGGCGTAACGCTTTAGAAGGTTATTTAAATACTCAAAGATTCGATATTATCGTTGATCCTGAGTACTTTAATGACGCACTAGATATTTATGAAAGAGTTAAAGGCGAATTAAGAATTTACGGAGTAGGGTTAGTTAACACTGCTAAACTTCAAGCTTACGAAGAAGTTAAAGAAGGCAGTTTAGCTTCTAAATTATCTACAGAACATCCATACGCTAGACAATACGTTAATATGTTATTAAACGGAATTTACTGCGTATATGATGTTCAAGATTTAAAAAACTTCTCGCGCTCAATTACACCTACCGGTATGACTTATGCTAACTATACTGCACGTCAAATTAACCCAAGAGTTTATGAAGTACCATTTATTGGTGATAACGCAACTCAAGCTCAAATTAAGATTGCCGAAGCTGAAGTTAAAGAGCTAGAAGAATTAATGAAAAAATCATATAGTGAAACAGATACAAACGAAACTGTTTCAAGATTACTATCTCGTTCTCACGCACTGAGATTAGTTCAACAAAACAACTTAAGATTTATTGAAACAATTAGAGATACTAGAAAAGATATCGCAACTCTTGAAAGTCAACTACAATCACTTTCAATGGATGCTAGCTTACAAAAAATTGAAGATCAACTTGATGAAGAAAGAAATAAACGTCGTCAATTACGCTTAGATTCTGAAAAGATTATTTCAGAAATCGCTAAAGCGAGAGAAGAACGTCAAAGAACACTTAATAATATTGACGAAGTTAAAGAAAAATTAGACTTAATTTTAGAAAAACAAAGAGAATTCTCAGTTACTCACGGAGCCGTATTAAGTATCGCTCAAACGCAATATCAAGCGTTAAAACAAAAAACACAATACGACTACAACACAATTACACAAGATATCCAACGCTCTAACGTAACTATTAATAACCAACTTAATAGAATGCAAAATGACATTACTAACCAAATGAGAACTTACGTTCATCAGTATTCATTTGACGCTGAACCAAACTTTGAAAGTTTAATTACTTTCGAAGCTGAAGCAAATTTAATTAAAAACAATAACTTAATTAAATATGAACAACAAGCAACTGATCTTCGTAAAGCATCAGAAGTTGGATTTAAAGAAGAATTCGTTAATAAATTAAGAGCATCAATTGAACGAGCACAACAACAAATCGAAGAATTAAACTTCGCCCTAGAAGGCAAAAAATTCGGTAGTGACCACTACCAACTTCTATGCTTACCATCAGAAGATCCAGAGTATAAGATGTATTATGAAATTATTATGAGTTCAACTGCTCATGAACGTCAAACATTGTTTACTGAAGGATTATCAAAGAAAAACGAAAGAATTTTAATGGAATTATTTGAAAAAATTGCCTCAGATAACCCAGAGTATGACCGCTTAGCTTATGAGTTCTTAGATTATCGTAACTACATGTCATATGATATTAAAATTGAAAACGATAATGGTAACTTATCATACTTTAGTAAAGTTTCTAGAGAAAAATCAGGTGGAGAAACGCAAGTTCCATTCTATATCGTAATTGCGGCTTCATTCCAACAATTACTATCTAGAAACAAACGTATTGACTCTGGATGCGTTGTCTTATTTGACGAAGCATTCAATAACATGGACGAATCAAGAATTGAAGCGATGATGAAATTCTATAACTCATTAAGTATTCAACTTTTAATTTCAATTCCACCTCAAAGAGTATCAAATATTATTCCATACGTTAATACAAGCTTAATTATTGTTAAACATAATGACTACGCTATCGTAGAATCTTTTAAGGATGATAGAACTGTTGGGTAATGATTAAAAAAGGAATTTCGGTATCACATGGACTTGGACTAGCTAGAGCGTATCTTATTGAAGATTCGAAAGTTGTAGTTTCAAGTGAACTTACTGGTGATATTAATGAACAATTAAATAAACTAGAAAATGCTATCTTAGAAGCGGAAGCTGAAATTAAAAAATCAAAAGAATTGGCACAAAATTTAATGGACGATAACGACGCCTATATTTTTGATGCCCATTTAGCGATTTTAAAAGATGAGTATTTTCTGCGTGATGTCAAAGATTTAATTAATCTTGGACATTATGCATCTTATGCATATAAAGAAGTAACTAAAAAATATTTAGACGAAATTAGAAAAGCAGAAAGTCTATACTTACAAGAACGTTCAATTGACGTTAATGACGTCTATATGAAAGTAATGTATTATTTAGATGCCCTATCAAGACCTCATTTATCAATTGACAGGGAGGTTGCTTTAGTGGCAAGTGATTTAACCCCATCACAAACAATCGGTCTTGACTTTAACCTAGTTAAAGCGATTGTTACTGAACATGGTGGTAAAACTTCACATGCAGCAATTATCGCTAGAACGTTAGGAATCCCATCAGTTGCCGGAATTAGAATTAGTTCAATTAATGAAGGTGATTTACTATTAGTTGATGGTAGATACGGAACTGTTAGTATCGATCCAAGTGAAGATGAGTTAGTCGAATACGCTTATTTTCTTGATAAAATTCAAACCAAAGAAAAAAGATTAGAACCATTTAAAAAACAAAAAACTCATACTTTAGATGGTCAATATATTAAATTAGGCGCTAATATTTCAAGTCATGAAGAAATTAGTCACTTAAAATATGCTGAAGGAGTCGGGTTATTTAGAACTGAGTTTTTATTTATGAGAGACAGTAAAACTCCGTCTATAGAAGAACAAATGCACTCATATGAAACGGTATTAGCTTCTAATAAAAACCAAACTCATGTCATTAGAACCTTAGATATTGGTGGCGATAAGAACTTAACTTATTTACCAATTAAAAAAGAAGAAAATCCGTTTTTAGGTCAAAGAGCGATAAGACTTTCGCTTGCTAATAAAAACATCTTTACTTCACAATTAAAAGCATTATTACTCGCTAATAAATATTCTAATTTAGCCATTATGATGCCGATGATTTCAACACTTGATGAAATCTTAGAAGCAAAAGAATTAATTAAATCAGTTGAAGCAGAGCTAATTAAAGAAGGACACAAGATTAACTCTTATCAATTAGGAATTATGGTTGAGGTTCCAATTGCGGCTTTCGGTTTAGAAGATTTAATCGAAGAAGTCGATTTTGTAAGTATTGGATCAAATGACTTAATTCAATATTTATTTGCAGCCGATAGGATGAATGAAGAAGTAGCGTATCTATATCAACCATATCACCCGCAATTACTTAAGATTATTAAACACGTAATTAATGTTGCTCACAAACATAATAAATGGGTCGGAGTATGCGGCGAGATGGCCGGAGTTAAAGAATCGGCCCTATTATTAGTTGGTTTAGGTGTTGACGAATTATCAATGGGATATACTTCAATACTAGAAATTAGAGAGATGTTATCAAAAGTTAAAATGACTGATCTTACTAAATTAGTTGCAAGAGTCCTTAAATTAAAGAAAAATGATGAAGTATTAGAAGAAGTAAAAAAATATTTAGATAAATTTAGCAAAAACAAAGGAGATAAATATGAAATTTAGTTCAAAAATGGATAATTTAGTTTTGTTAATATTTTTATTAACACTATTTGTTTTTCCGCTTTTTATAGTCGGTTTAATTCATTATTTAATGCTTAAATATACAATCAATAAAAACGGAGTTAAAATCGATGGATTATTTAAAAATATTGATATTCTTCATAAAAACATTATTAAAGTGGAACCTAAGAAATATGAAAATTCTGTAATATCAGAAGATATTAATTTAATTCTTGCGGCACTAAATAAAGATGGAGTTTTAATTACTTATTTAGCTGAAGGAGTAGAAAAGACGGTTTATATTTCTCCAGAAAACCCACAAAAATTTATTGATGAAGTTAACAAATATAACCATAACAAAACCGAATCAAAACAAGAAGAACCTAAAGAAAAGGAACTAGTTATTCCTGAAATAGTTGAATAATAGAAACATTAAATATCGGCTTTTATAAGCCGTTATTTTATTTTTATAAAAAGTTCTATTAAAAATAGACCTGTAAACAATAAAAAGAAATAACAAATTATATTTAATATTAGTTTTCATTATTCCAATAGTTATATTTATTATTCCTAGTTCGATTATTATTGATTCATTTAAGATTGCTGATATATTTTTAAGTCCTAGTACGAAAGAGTTAATATTAATTATATTTGGCATATTGTCAGGCACATCTTTTATTCTAATTAATATTGCTATGATTTATACAAGATATATCATAAAACAACCACTTAAAATTCAACTCCCATTATTAATATTTTTCCCAATAACATTTATATTAATTGCTTCGCTAATTATAATAACTTGTCCAATACTATATGATACAATATTATTAGAAACAGTTGAATAAACCGTATAATGATAAAAAAAGAGCCTTGCAAGGCTCTTTTTAATATATTAAATCATTTAATTGATTCAGCAATATCACTAGCTAATTTATTTAATTTTTCACTAGTTTCTGGGGTTAATTTAGTAACAATTGTAAGTGGCTCTCCAACTAAAGTGTTATCTTTCATTTTGTCAAATGTTTCAACAAGTAATGGTAGTGCTCTACCGCCCCAAGATTCATTAACGATAATTGAATAGTTACGTTTAGTTAATCCGTGATATTCAAGTTCAGTCATAAAGTGTTGTGCGGTAATATGTAAAGTCACATTATAGTTTGGCGCCATTACAACTAAGTTAGAAAAACGATAAACATCAGACATAACAAATGAAAAATCAACAGTATTTAAATCATAAATTCTTATGTTTTTAACACCTGATTTAGCAAGAGTGCTTGCAAGTTTACTTGCAGCAAGAGCGGTGTTTCCATACATAGAAACAAAAGTAATAACTACCCCAGGTTCTTCAACATCAAAGTTTGACCATAAATGATATTTTTCAAATAATAATTTAATAATATCTTTATCTCGATGGATTAAGCCGTGTAATGATAATAATAAATCAATTTCTAATTTATCGATTTTCTTTAATAAGGTAATTACGTTTCTTCTAAATTTCGCTAAAATATTAACGAAATAACGTCTAACCTCAGATAAATTAAAATGAGCTTCATCACTAAATAAATGTCCCTTTAAAGATCCAAATGAACCAAACGCGTCAGCTGATAGTAGAATTTTTTGTTCTGGGATATAAGTAACAAATACTTCTGGCCAGTGAACTAAAAATGCTGAGATGAATTGTAGTGTGTTTTTACCTACTTTTAATTCATCACCATCTTTTACTAGATGATATCTATCTTGATATTCATCATTAAAGAATTGTTCAAAGAATTTAAAAGTATATTTGAAACCCACCAATTTTGCATTAGGATATTTTTTAATAATTTCCATTAAACTTGAGCTGTGATCAGGTTCCATATGATGAATTACTAAATAGTCTAAATCTCTACCGTCTAATGCGGCTTCGACATTTTGTAAGAATTCTCCTGATACTGAACTATCAACAGTATCAAATAATACTGTTTTTTCATCTATTAATAAATATGAGTTAAAGCTAACTCCCTCAGATAATGGGATTAAATTTTCAAATTTTTGTAGAAAATGGCTACTAACTCCAACGTAATACATTGAATCTGTTAATTTGGTTTTGTTTTGCACAAAAAATCACTCCTTTTTTATCATTTTATCATTTATGATAACTTTATTTAAGTATTTTGTTTAATAATTCGCTATAATAGTAATATAAATTGCATCCATAGCTCAATTGGATAGAGCATCACCCTCCGACGGTGAAGGTTCCAGGTTTGAACCCTGGTGGATGCGCCATAAATAATACTGGAGGAATTAAGGTGACTATAAAAGTTTAAAGACTATAAGAAAAATGCGAATATGCACACTAAAGAAATATTTATACTAATAATGAAATCATCTTTAATTATGGAAGTTATCTTTTTACCAATAGCAATATGGCTAGTAGTCTCTGAGTTAGGTGATAGCGAGACACCACCATATTTTAAATTGCTACTAATCATTGCGGTCATCATCTTAGTAGTCGCATTATTTTTCCTCGTTTATTTTATAATTAAAAAATCCGTTTTAAAAGCATTTAAGGATTTTGATGAAGCTGAATTAGAATTATCACTTGAAGATGGGATATATAAATTAAGTGATAATATAAGTGATCAAGTCGTGACTTTTCAAAAAAGCTATATTAAAAAAACAAGATGTAAAAAATAAAAAAAGGCCGTCTAATTGGACGGCCTTAATATTTTTAACAGCTTTTAAAAATCCGACTGTTTGGTGGTAGACTAATTTAAGGTTTAAGAATTTTTTAATAATCTTTTTATCTTTAGGCATATATAAACTTAGAAGAAGAGCAACTCCAATGCCA
>DUQW01000021.1 GCA_012837585.1 Acholeplasmataceae bacterium | reverse complement strand
TATTGGAGCTCTCTTTAGTTGTTTCATGCACTCCCGAGTGTCAGACTGTATAGTATATTTTTAGCAGTTGAATCATTGTTAAGCCATAAAATAGAGGGTGAGTAAATTTATGCAAGCGTGCATAAAATTTTATCAAAGGTCCCTAATTATATAAAAATAGGTCTTGTAACCCAAAATTTATATATTTTTTTAATTGTGATAATTTTTGGATGAATCAAATAGCATTATCGCAATTATTTTAAACAACCACACAAAAATATCACGATGCATATGCATAACATTTATAAGGAACTTCAATGAATAGAAAGTTCAACATGTAAGTTAGACTTGCAAATTCAGATTGAAGGAAATCGAGAAGTTAATGTATATAGTAGTATGAAGTTAGGTCAATATATAAGTTATTCGTCTATAACCATAAGTTTTATTAGACATTAAATAACATTCGATTATTTCATTTAAGACAGGTTCATTTCTTATCTCATATTCTGGCTTAGTCCTATTTAGCTATTTGTAGTAAGAAGATCTTGCTACACCGACTATTTCGCATAACCATGTAATATCGCATGTATCTTGAAAGTGTTTTATAGTTTTATACGACGCTTCATTTCTAACTCTTGAAAGTGGATTTTTTCCTCCAATTCTCGTTTTTTTTGAGAACTATTTCAGTTGCCTTGCTGAGTTCTAATTCACGTTTTAATCTAGCGTTTTCTAGTCTTAGTAATTCTAATTCTGATAACTCGTTATCTTGTTTTTTTACCCCTCTATTATCTACTAAACCATCAACACCTAATTTTTGATATTTTTTATACCAAGTATAGACTTGTTGGTAGCTAACTTTAAAGTGAGAAGAAGTCTTATTATAGTCAATATCATTATCAATTAAATATCCTATTATTTCTATTCTTTCATCTAATGTTGTTTTTCTGCCTTTCATAGTAACACCGCCTGATCCACTATATGTGGTTTTTTTACTATTATTATAACCTAAAACCCAGCGGTTAATTACAGAATGATTATAAATACCATATTTGACAGCTAATTCACGATAACTACCTTCTTTATTGTTATAAGATTCGATTACTTTCTCTTTAAATTCTTTTGTATATGTTTGATGTTTACTTTGCATTTTAAGCGACTCTGATCCATGATTTTTATACTTAGAATACATTAATCTGAATCCTGATCTACTAATTCCAAACTCATCAGATATCGATTGTAGAGATCCATATCCTTGATCGTATAATTCACATGCTTTGACTTTATCTTTAAAGCTTAATCTCTTTCTTTTGCTCATAAATAAAATACCTCCATAGTATTAAGTTAAATGTTTTATTATTTAACTTGTCTACTTTAGAGGTATCATATCAAAAAATTAGGGCTTTTTTTATTTAAAAAAGACGAAACAGCCCAAAAATTAAAAAACTCTCAAATTTTGCTATTTTAATCATATTATGTTATAATATGAATATAAAATAGGAGTTGCAAAATGGAAATTATCAAAATCGATACTGAATATATCACTTTAGTCCAATTATTAAAATTAACCGATCTTATAAATACTGGCGGTGAGGCCAAGTATTTTTTATTAGAAAATAAAGTATATTTAAATGATGTACTTGAAGATCGTCGGGGTAAAAAAATATATCCTGGAGATAAGATCAAAATTAATAATTTGAGGTTCGTGATATCCAAATGATTAAAAAAATTGAATTAACCAATTTTAGAAATCATGAATATATTTCGCTAGATTTTGATAATATTAAATCCTATATCTATGGAAATAACGGTGTAGGTAAAACAGCAATCTTAGAAGCTATCTATTTCGCTTCTACTACTAAATCAATGAGAACCAACAATGATAAAGACTTAATTAAGAATGATGAAAACTTTGCAAAAATTAAAATTCTCTTTGATAATAACAAAAGAAACGAAGTTGTAATTTCCAAAACAGGAAAAAGATTAAGCGCTAATGGCGTTGAAAAAAGGCGCATAAGTGATTATATCGGCAGTTTTAACGTAGTAATGTTTACTTCTGAGGATATACTCCTGATTAAAGGAACACCAATGGATAAGCGCAATTTTATAGATTTAGAGTGGATGTTACTTGATAAAGAATATCTAGCTTCTCTTAATAAGTATCGTAAGATTCTAAAACAGAGAAATGCGTTACTTAAAAATATCCAAATTGGTGATGATTATACGTTTTTAAATATTTTAGGAAAACAACTTTTAGAAGTTGCTACTAAAATAATTGAAAAACGAACGGAAGTTATCAACTTATTAAATGAAGAATTAAAAAATCAACCACAAAAATTTGATATTGGTGAAATTGAAATAGTTTATAAACCAGATCAAACAGTAAAAGGATTAAAAAACTGGTTTGAAACTAAGCAAGATCGTGATGTTGTGTATGAAAGTACCAATGCAGGACCACATAAAGATGATTTTATTATTAATATCGGTGGTCAAGATAGCAAAGTTTATGCTTCACAAGGTGAACAAAGGTTGATTGTGATTGCGATAAAAATCGCACTACTACAATTAATAACTAAAATAAGTAAACAAAAACCAATCTTATTACTTGATGATATTCTAAGTGAATTAGATGAAAAAAATCAAAAAATATTTTTGAATAATTTACCAAAGGATAATCAAATAATAATGACAAGTGTTAAAGAAATAAAACCAACAGACAAGATTCAAACTATTAAAATAGAAGGAGAGATCGAACTTGGATAACAAAAATAATAACAGTAATTATAGTGCCGAGAATATTCAAATATTAGAAGGACTAGAAGCGGTCAGATTAAGACCGGGAATGTATATTGGTAGTACCGGATCAAGAGGGTTACACCATTTAGTATGGGAAATCGTTGATAATGGTATCGACGAAGTTTTAGGTGGTTATGCTGACCACATTTTAGTTGAAATTTTAAAAGATGGTTATATCCAAGTTACTGATAACGGACGTGGTATTCCTGTTGACTTACATCCTAAGACCGGTAGACCAGCTGTCGAGACCATTTTAACGACACTTCATGCTGGTGGTAAGTTTGACGGTAAGTCATACAAGGTGTCAGGTGGGTTACACGGAGTAGGTGCTTCGGTTGTAAACGCACTATCAGAATCATTTATCGTATTCATCCAAAGAGATGGTTTTTCATATCGTCAAGATTTTGCATATGGTGAACCAGTTGGTGAACTTCAAACATTGGGTGAAAGTGATCAGACAGGAACTAAAATCTTATTTAAGTTTGATAAAACCGTCTTTGTTGAAACTCAAGAATATGATTATGAAATCTTACGTAATAGAATTCAACAGTTAGCATTCTTAAATAAAGGATTAAAGATAACTTTAATTGATGCTCGCGGTGAAATTCCTATTGAAAAGAATTATCAATATGACGGTGGTATTGTTGAATATGTTCGTTTCTTAAATGGAAACAGAGCTAAAGTTAACGAAGATATTATTGCGATTGAAAAAGTTGTCGATGATATCTCTATTGAAGTAGCTCTTCAATATAATGATTCATATTCAACCAACTTAATTTCTTTCGTTAATAATATCGCAACTCATGAAGGAGGGATGCATGAAGATGGCTTTAAGATGGCTTTAACAAGAGTGCTTAATAAATATGCTACTGAAGCTAATTTACTTAAAAAAGACGATTCTTTCATTGGTGAAGATACAAGAGAAGGGTTAATCTGTGTTATTTCAGTTAAACATCCTAATCCGCAATTTGAAGGACAAACTAAGACTAAATTAGGTAACCCAGAAGTTAGACAAATTGCTTCTCAAGTAACTCAAGAAGGATTAGAAAGATTCTTACTTGAAAATCCACAAGATGCTAAAGCGATTGTTGAAAAATCATTAACGGCATCTCGTGCTAGAATTGCTGCTAGAAAAGCAAGAGAAGCTACTAGAAGAAAATCACCACTAGAGTCATTAGGATTCGCTTCTAAATTAGCAGATTGCCGCAGCAAAAACCCTGAAATTTCTGAATTATACATCGTGGAAGGGGATTCAGCTGGTGGATCTGCAAAACAAGGTAGAGAATCAGAATTCCAAGCTATCTTATCACTTAGAGGTAAGATCTTAAATGTTGAAAAAGCTAGATTAGATCGTATTTTATCTAACAAAGAAATTATTTCAATGATTCAAGCGATCGGTACTGGAATTGGTGAAGAATTTGATGCATCAAAAGCTAGATATCATAAAATTGTTATTATGACGGATGCTGACGTTGATGGTGCTCACATTAGAACACTTCTTCTTACATTCTTCTATCGTTATATGAAGGGATTAATCGATTTAGGATATATTTATATCGCTCAACCACCTTTATATAAAGTTACTTCAGGTAGACGAGCTGAATATGTTTATGACGATGAAACATTAGAAAAATTACTTAATGAGTTGGGAGGACGCCCACAACTTCAAAGATATAAAGGTCTTGGGGAAATGAACCCAGAACAATTATGGGACACAACGATGAACCCAGAAACGAGAACATTACTTCAAGTTTCATTAAAAGATGCAATTGATGCAGATAACGTATTTACTATGTTAATGGGTGAAGAAGTTGAACCAAGAAAAGATTTTATTAACGAAAATGCAGTTTTCGCTAAGAATATTGATGCTTAATAGGAGGTTTTGAAGATGGAAGACATTAAAAAAATAGATGACATCGAAGAACAAGATGAATTAGAACATGAAGATGGATATACTGATGATGAACATAATCACGGTAAAATAAAAGAAGTTAACATTTCATCTGAAATGAAAACCTCATTTTTAAGTTATGCAATGAGTGTTATCGTTTCAAGAGCATTACCAGATGTTAGAGATGGTATGAAACCAGTGCAACGTAGAATCATTTACGCAATGAATGATTTAGGAATGTATGCTGATCGTCCACATAAAAAATCAGCAAGAATCGTTGGGGAAGTTATCGGTAAGTATCACCCACATGGAGATTCAAGCGTTTATGATGCAATGGTTAGAATGGCGCAACCATTTAACTACCGTGAACCACTAGTTGATGGTCACGGTAACTTTGGATCAATTGATGGTGACTCAGCGGCAGCAATGCGTTATACTGAAGCAAGAATGTCAAAAATGGCAATGGAGTTAGTTCGTGATCTAGATAAAAACACAGTTGACTTCGTTGATAACTATGATAATAGTGAAAAAGAACCAGGCGTATTTCCAGCAAGATATCCTAACTTATTAGTAAACGGAGCTAGCGGAATCGCTGTTGGTATGGCTACTGAAATTCCACCACATAACTTAGGTGAAGTTATTGATGGAACACTAGCTTATATTCAAAATAAAGAGATAACTATTCCTGAATTAATGGAGCACATCAAAGGGCCAGATTTCCCAACAGGAGGCCAAATCTTAGGATTAACAGGTTTAAGAGAAGGATATGAAACAGGTAATGGTAAAATAGCGATTAGAGCTACTACTGAAATTGTTCATTATAAGAATAAATCAGCAATTATTATTACTGAAATTCCATATCAAGTTAATAAAACTAGACTAATCGACAAGATCGCTGAAATCGTTAAAGATAAAGTAATCGAAGGAATTACTGATTTACGTGATGAATCAAACCGTAAAGGTATGAGAGTTGTTATTGAGTTAAGAAAAGACATTATTCCTGAAGTAATGTTAAATAACTTATACAAATATACTCAACTACAAACATCATATAGCTTAAATATGATTGCTTTAGTTAATGGTCAACCAAAAACTTTAAACTTAAAAGAAATGATTGCTCATTATGTTGATCATCAAGTTGAAATAATTCAAAGAAGAACACAATTTGATTTGGAAAAAGCTGAAGCTAGACAACATATCTTAGAAGGTTTAATTATTGCTTTAAATGATATTGATAGGGCAATCGAAATGATTAAAGAATCTAAGACTGGTGATGAAGCTAGAGAAAAATTAATTGATGCTTATGAATTAACTGATACACAAGCAAGAGCAATCCTTGATATGCGCCTGCAACGTTTAACAGGATTAGAAATTGAAAAGATCAGAATTGAACATCATGATTTAGGGTTAAAGATCCAAGAATACAAAGAAATTTTAGCTTGTGAAGAACGTAAATTTGATATTATTTCTGAAGAGTTGTTAGAAATCAAACAAAGATTTCAAACTCCAAGAATGTCTCGAATTAACTTACATGCAGATTTAAGTATTGAAAACGAGGATTTAATCCCAGTTGAAGATGTAATTATCACTGTTACTAATCAAGGATATATTAAACGTATGCCAGTTGAAGATTATAAGATTCAAAACCGTGGTGGAGTCGGAGTTACAGGAATGAAAGTTCACGATGATGACTTCGTTGAACATATGGGACTTACTTCTACTCACGACTATCACTTATTCTTTACTAATAAAGGTAGAGTTTATAAGATGAAAGGTTATGAAATTCCTGATCTTGGAAGAACGGCTAAGGGATTACCAATCGTTAACTTATTAAATTTCGATAAAGATGAAACTTTAGCAGCAGCAACAAGTGTTAAAGATTTTGAGTGTGAAGAATCATATTTATTCTTTACTACTAAAAACGGGATCGTTAAACGTACTCCTGTTACAGATTTCAAAAACATTAGAACTAACGGTATTATCGCAATCGCATTAAAAGAAGATGACGAATTACTAGCTGTAAATGTAACAAATGGACAAAAAGATATTATTCTAGGATCAGTTAGCGGTAAATCAATTAGATTTGCTGAATCTGATGTTAGACCTACCGGAAGAAACACTTCAGGTGTTATCGGTATGAGACTAGAGGAAGGAGAATATATCGTTGGTGGTGGCGTTATTCCAAGTAGTGAACACGATGTCCTTGTAATTTCGGAAAAAGGCTATGGCAAGAGAACAAGTGTTGATGAGTATCGTCAACAAAATCGTGGAGGTAAAGGGGTATTAACACTAAATGTTACAGAACGTAATGGTAAATTATCAGCCTTAAGAGTAGTTAGTGAAGATAATGATTTAATTGTTATTTCAAATCGTGGTATGGTAATTAGAACTCCTATTTCTCAAATCTCAAGAACAAGCAGAGTTACTCAAGGAGTTAAAATAATTAAATTACGTCAAGATCATTTAGTATCTACTACTGCTGTTGTTGATCACATTGAAAGTGAAGAAGAAAATGTTGAAACCATTGAATTTACTCAAAAACAATTAGAACTTAACAATAACCAAGAAACTGAAATTGAAGTTGTTGAATTAAAACCAATTGTTGATGAGGAAGATGAAGAACCAACAATAACTAAAGAAAGCATTTTTGACGAGTAATAGGGGGCGTAAAAATGTTAGATTTAAAATTAATTTGTGAAAACACTAATGAAGTTATAAAAAGATTAGAAACTAGAGGTGGCGACTTCTCTTATTTAAAAGAAGTCCCTCTTTTGGTTGACAAAAGACGTGACCTTATTATCGAAGGTGATGATTTAAAAGCTAAAAGAAACCAAACTTCTAAACTAATTGGAGAATATAAAAGACAAGGAAAAGATGCATCTGAGGTTTTAGCTAGCGTTGCAGACTTCGGTGATAAGATTAAACAAATTGACGAAGATATTAATGCATTAGAAACTAAAATTAGAGATATTTTATTAATTACACCTAATTTACCTTCTAAAGAAAGTCCAGTTGGTACTGATGAAGGCGCAAATAAAGAAATTAAGAAGTGGGGTACTCCAAGAAAATTTGATTTTCCTATTAAAGATCACGTTGAGCTTGGAGTTGGTCTTGGAATTTTAGATTTTCAAAGAGCAGCTAAAGTTACTGGACCTAGATTTGTTTACGAAGTTGGTCTTGGTGCTAGATTAGAACGTGCTTTAATTCAATTTATGATGGACGTACACTCTCAAGAAGGTGGTTATACTGAATGTATTCCTCCGTATATCGTAAATGAAGATAGTATGTACGGAACAGGACAGTTTCCTAAATTTAAGGAAGAGTCATTTAAACTTGAAAAGTTTGATTGGTTTTTAAACCCAACAGCTGAAGTTCCAATGATTAATATGTATCGTGATGAAATAATTGATGCTGATATTCTTCCACTTAAATATTGTGCATATACAATGGCATTTCGTTCTGAGGCAGGATCTGCAGGTAGAGATACAAAGGGTATGTTAAGACAACATCAATTTAATAAAGTAGAATTAATTAAATTTAGCACACCAGAAGATTCTTATAAAGAATTAGACTTTATGTTAGCGAGTGCTGAATCAATCTTACAAAAACTTGAATTACCTTATCGTGTTGTAGTATTATCAACAGGAGACATGGGATTTTCAATGGCTAAGACTTATGATATTGAAGTGTGGCTTCCTGGGCAAGACAAATACCGAGAAATCGCTTCTATAAGCAATGCTGAAGACTATCAAGCAAGACGTGCTAACATTAGATTTAAGCGTTCTAAAGAATCTAAAACTGAATATGTTCATACATTAAATGGTTCGGGAATTGCAGTCGGTAGAACAGTTATTGCTATATTAGAAAACTATCAAAATGCTGATGGAACAATCACTGTACCTAAGGTGCTAGTTCCTTATTTAAAAACTGATATTATCAAATGATAATAGAAAGGAAAATATAATATGATGAAAATTTATTATGTTGAAGACGAATTAAATATCGCCGATATGATAAAACGTTACTTAGTAAGAGAGGGTTATGAAGTAACAGTTTTTCATGACGGTGAAAGCGCAATGAAACACATTAATGATCCAGTAGACTTATGGATTTTAGATATTATGCTACCTGGTAAAATTAATGGATTTGATTTGATTACTAAAATTAAAGAAGCTCAACCTCAAACATCAGTAATATTTACTTCTGCTAGAGATCAAGCTATGGATAAGGTTGAAGGATTAGAATTAGGTAGTGATGATTATATCGCTAAACCTTTTGCTCCAAGAGAGCTAGTTTTAAGAGTTAAAGCTGTATTAAGAAGAAATGCCCATCAGCAATCTTCTTCAATTATTTATGAAACATATGAAATTAATACAGAAAAACGAGAAATTAAAGAAAAAGATAAAGTTATTACACTTACTAATAAAGAATATGAATTATTAGCATTCTTTTTAAATAATAAAGGAGAATCATTCCATAGAGACGCCATTTTAAAACACGTTTGGGGTCCTGAATATACAGGAAACAGCCGTGTTGTTGACGATTTATTAAGAAGACTTCGTCAAAAAATGCCAAATCTAAGAATTGAAACAATTTACGGTCACGGATATAGATTATTATGAAACGTTGGAAACTCTTAACTCAGATTTCAGTAATATTCACGATAGTTACAGTGATGATATCGCTGGTTTTCGTATTGATTTTTGAGTTTGGGTTTCAAAGAATCTATTCCAAAGAAATTATTTATGAGTTAACTATTTATTCTCAAGATGTAGTTAACAAATTTAAAGAAAATCAACACTTTAGAACTGATGATTATATTGGGATTACTATTCATAAATGGAAACAAGATCCTGATACAGGTGAATATAAAATAGATGTAAATCCTTATTACTCAACACCTATAGTAGATGATTTTTTTAGAAACGTAGATTTAAAAGACTATATTCAAGAATTAGTATTAGAAGAAAACAATGAAACTTTTGAAACACAACGAAAAATCGGAAATAAAACATACAACGTAAGAGGAGTTAAACATAATCCAGAAACAGAAAATGGTTTTTATGTATTAGCATTTACTGATGATAGATACGTAAAAGCCCAAAACGAAGAGTTCACTCAAACTTTAAGATTTACCACTCTTGCATTAATTGTTTTAGGTAATATTTCACTTCTTCTTTGGTCAAGATTAGTTGTTGGTAGAATTAACTATCTTGAGGAGGAAGTATCACTTTTAGTTAAGACAAATTATGAGCGTCCTATTGATACGTCAGGACGTGACGAGATATCAAGCTTAGCTAAATCAGTTGAAAAAATGCGTCTAGAAATTTTAGAACACGAACAAACAAAACGTGAAATTATGCAAAATATTTCACACGATTTCAAGACACCTATTTCCGTTATAAAAACCTATGGTGAAGCCATTAAAGACGGAATCACTGACGCTAGTGAAATCGACGTTATTATCAAACAAGCAGATACACTTAATCATAAAGTAGTTCAGTTATTACAACTTAATAAAATTAACTATTTAACTAATGATCAAGTTCCTGAAGAAATATTTGTTAAAGAAATTATTAAAAATATTATTAATAAAAATAAATATAAATTTGATAAAGAGTTTGTTACTGATCTAGATAATTCTACTTATCTTGCAACTCCAGATAGCTTAGAGATTGCTATTGGTAATATTATCGATAACGCAATGCGTTACGCTAAAACTAAAATTGTAATAGTTTTAAAAAATAAAAAACTCACCATCTATAATGACGGTGAGCAAATAAACGAAGATTTTATTGAAAAAATATTTAAACCTTATGAAAAAGGTCACAAAGGTGAGTTTGGATTAGGAATGAGTATTGCCCAACAAACCCTAGCGTTCTTTAACTTATCAATATCAGTTAAAAACGTTAGAAAAGGAGTTATGTTTGTTATAGAGCCGATTTAATTAAATCTGCTCTTTTTGATAGCACGTCGTGATCTAACTGTTTAGAATGATCATTTAATTTAAATATAACATCTTCTGCATCATATCTAGGTATTAAATGGATGTGATAATGGAAAACAGTTTGTCCTGCGACTGCTTCATTGTTATTTAAAATATTTAATCCTTTTGGTTTTAATGAAGTATTGATTGCTTTAGCTAATTTTACGACAACACCAAATAGATGATTAGCAATTTTTTCATCTAATTCGTAAATATTTTTGTATTCTTTTTTAGGAACTACTAAAGTATGACCTGGTGTAGCTTGTGAAATATCTAAAAAAGCGATAACCAAATCATCTTCATATATAATGTGGGCTGGTATTTCCCTTTCAACTATTTTAGTAAAGATAGTTTTCATAATATCACCTCTTAAAATAATTATATCATATAGTTATTATCAATTATTAGTTAGTAAAGGATGTCAAAATGAAAAAAATCTATGTCGTTGAAGGAATTAGAGACGAAGAAATATTGAAAAAACTAAATCCAAATATCATGACAATAAAAACTAATGGTTTTTCATTTGATGATGAACTGATAAATAAGCTTATTGAATTAGAAAAGAATTATCAAATAATTTTAATATTAGATCCTGATTATCCAGGTGAGAAAATTAGAAGAGAATTATCAGAAAAATTGTCTAATCCAGTAAATATCTATATCCCAAGAGATAAAGCAATTTCTAAAAATAATAAAAAAATTGGATTAGAACATGTCTCGTTAGAAGATTTAGAAAAAATCTTAAAAAATGAAATCACATTTGAAAAAAATCTGCAAGGAGATTTAAAATCTAGCGATTTACTAGAATTGGGACTTACAGGAAGTGGTAATTCAGAGGCAAAAAGAGAGAAATTATCAAATTATTATAATCTTCCTAAATGTAACGCTAAAAGACTGTTGAACTATTTAAATAAAATGAATATTTCAAAAAAAGAAATAGAAGAGGTATTAAATGGATCCTAAAAAGAAATTTGGACAAAATTTTATAACTGATACTAATTTAATTAATAAGATTGTATCTTCATCAAAAATAGACGATAAAAATGTTATTGAAGTGGGGCCAGGAAGAGGTGCCTTAACTAAAGAATTAGCTAAAAGAGCTAAGATGGTTATCGCTTATGAAATTGATAAAGATTTAACGATATATCTTGATGAATTAGTAAGGAATAATGATAATTTAGAAGTCATTTACAAAGACTTTTTATCTATTGATTTTAAAAGTGATAAAAAGTGGGAATTAATAGGTAATTTGCCATACTATATTACCACTCCAATTCTTTTTAAATTTCTAGAAAATAATGTTTATAATAGCGCTACAATTATGGTGCAAAAAGAAGTTGGAGAAAGATTAATATCTAAACCGAATTCCAAAAAATATAATGCCTTATCAGTTATAGTTCAATATCTAACAAATGTTGAAAGAGTAGCAAATGTATCTAAAAAATTATTCTTTCCAGTACCAAAAGTTGATAGTGTTGTTATTCGTTTGGAAAAGAAAAATAACAGAGAAATTCCGTTAGAAAAAGAACAAGATTTTTTAAGATTTGTTAAAGCGTGTTTCACTCAAAAAAGAAAGACTTTAGCTAATAATTTAACAGAGTATTATAACCAAAATAAAGAAGCGATAAACGCTTTATTAAGAGTAAATCAATTTATCGAAAGCGTAAGAGCCGAACAATTATCGCTTAATGATTTTATTAATTTATTTAATCAGATAATATGAATTTAATTAAAGAAAAAGCCTATGCAAAATTAAATCTTGATCTTCATGTTTTAAGTAAGAGAAATGATGGGTTTCACGAACTGAAATCTATCGTTATACCTCTTGATTTTTATGATGAAATATACCTAGAAATTCATCATGAAAATGAAGTGATATCAAATGTTCCAATTAAGAATAACTTAATATTAAAGGTGATCGAAGAGTTTCAAGACAGAGGTCATATTAACGATAAAGTTAAAGCAACTTTGTATAAGAAAATTCCACTGGCTTCCGGCCTTGGAGGAGGCAGCGCAGATGCAGCTGCAACCATTCGCGGAATTGATAGATTATTTGACTTAAATTTACCTAATAAAGAATTAGAAGATATTGCTAATTCATTAGGTAGTGATATTTTATTTTGTTTATATAATAAACCGGCAATAATTTCTGGTAGAGGAGATAGCTTAGAGTTTATTTCTTACCCAAAATTTGACTTAATTACTTTAATAGTATTACCAACTTTTAATAGTACAGCTGAAATCTTCAAAAATTTAACAATCTCTAATAATTTATATAATTTTGATCACCAATTATCACTATATTTGAGCAATAATATTAAAGAATATCAAAAAGGCATTCGTAATGATTTATTAAAATCAGCACTAACAACCAATAATATCTTTCATAATTATTATGAAAGGATTAAAGTTATTGATTCAAATGTTAAAATGACAGGATCCGGTCCAACGTTATATTTAATAAATCCTAGTAAAAAAACTAAAGAAATGTTAAAAAAAGTCGAAAATATTCAATTATTCGACCTAAAAATGAAAAAATAGTATATACAAACGCCGAAAATAGTGCTATAATGTGATTAATAAGCAAAGGCATTAGGAGGATCATTATGAAGATTACAGATGTTAGGGTAAGAGTCATCGGATCTGAAAGCAGACTTAAGGGAGTAGCAACAATTACTTTCAACAATAGTTTCGTTGTTCACGACATCAAGATTATCGAAGGTGAATCAGGCGTGTTTATTGCAATGCCTAGCAAGAAAATGCCAAATGGATCATACCGAGATATCGCCCACCCAATCAACTCAGAAACAAGAAAAGTACTTGAAGACGCAATCATTGCTGAATATGAAAATGTTCTATCAAACCCACCTGCTGTAGAAGACGAAGACGAGTAAGATTGGTTAATATAGCTTATTTTTTGTAATAAGTATTTTAGTTTGTTTTTTTAGGACTGCAATTATTGCAGTCCTTTTTATATTAAATCTATTCTTTTTTAACACGCTTTTTAAAGATAATTAAAGATAGTACAACAAATATAACTGCATATGCGATTAAGATTCCTCCGTTGAGGAAGATAAGCCCTAAATCAGCATTAGCTTGCTCAACCATCAAATCATTAATTTTTATAGTATATGCAGCCAGGAAAACTTTTCCTAACATTAAAATTCCATCTGATAATACTTCTGATGGTATGAAGGCTCCAGTAAAGAAAGCTTGTGCTAAAGCAAAGACAGTACTTAACATAGAAACAATTTCTTTTTTATCAATAATTAATCCTAAAAATACAGATAATCTAGTAAGTGGAAGAACATATAATAATAAGTTTAATAAATAATAGACTCCAGTTATAGTAAGGGTTGTTTTTGTTAACCTCAACAACCTCTTTCGTTTTTTTTGATTTCGTTAACAACATCATCATTAAATTCGTTATTATATTCAATTTCGATAAACTCAACTAAATCAATTTTATTGATTAATTCATCATATGTACCATTAGCAATAATTTCCCCTTTATCCATAATCACAATATAGTCGCATAAATACTCAATTTCTTCCATATAATGCGACGTATAAACAATAGTTGCCCCATCTTTATTTAAACGTTTAATTTGCTATAAAATATGGTTTCTACTTTGAGGGTCAATACCGACAGTTGGTTAGTCAAAGAAGATTAGTTTAAGTTTGTGGGCAATCCCACAAGCAATATGAAGTCTTCTTAATAAACCACCACTTAATTTTGAGGGTTTATATTTAATATAATCTTGAGTTTGAACTAACTCGATTGCTTCTTTAACAGACTGATCGCGAGTAGCTTTATCATTAATATAAAGACCACAGAAAAACGTAACGTTTTCGATTACGTTCAATTGTTCAAAAACACAGACTTCTTGAGTAACTAAACCAATGTTACGCTTAACATCTATTTTATTTTTAAATTTATTGTTAAATAATATGATTTCCCCTTCTTTAACAATCAAATTTAAATTATCTACAGCTTTAGCTCCTTTTTTATAAGTTTTACTAAGCCCTTTTACTTCAATTACTAAATTATCTGCCATAAATTGATATATACCTAACTATTGAAATTGTAATTTTAAGTATATCCTTCTCAAAAGTGATAATATCACATATTTACAAAGTTTATGAAATAAACTATGATGTCTTTACATGATTTTTACATAAATATTAATTGTGTTATTTTTATTCCTTTTTTTATTTAATAAAAAACAATATAATAAAGGTATATGGTTGTTTATAAAGGAGGATAAAATATGAAATATATTAAAAGTATTTGTTATTCTGGTTTTCGTGAAAATCAACACCCAGGATGGGGCGTATATCCAAGTTATGAAGAGATAAGAGAAGACTTACATATTTTAGTTAGAGATGGATATCGTCAAATTAGAATGTATGATCCCAATGTCCATGCAATAAGAGCTTTAGAGATAATTAAAGAAGATAAATTGCCTCTTAAGGTGATGCTTGGATTAGGGCTTGGTGGCGAGGAATACAACGAACATGTTGGTTGGGGGATGCCAATCCCGCAACACGAACTGGATAAAAATATTCCGAAAAACGAAGCAGTCTTAAGACAAGTAATTGATCTTGCTAATCAGTATCCAGATATTATTAATTATGTCAGTGCCGGAAACGAAAATACAAGTGACTGGAATCCTAATTTAATTAGTGTTGAAAAAATAAAACTAACGCTATTTAAAATAAAAAAATGATTATGAAAAAGGTGTGAAAACCACGCCTTTTTTTCACTTATTTCTTACTTTTTACACTTGGAAAGTGTATACTATAATAGGGGGCGTATTAAAATGGTAGAAATCGATGGAAAAAAAGTTAAATTGTTTGCGTTAAGTGGAAATAGACCACTAGCTGAAGAAATTGCTAAATGTACTAACATACCACTATCAAATGCAAATGTAGTAAAGTTTGCTGATGAAGAAATGACAGTTTCAATTGAGGAAAGTGTTAGAGGTTGTCACGTTTTTATTGTTCAAGCAACATCTTCACCAGTTAATGAACATTACATGGAATTATTTATTATGATTGATGCGTTAAAAAGAGCATCTGCAGCATCAATAAACGTAATTATGCCGTATTATGGTTACTCAAGACAAGATAGAAAATCTAAATCTAGAGAACCAATTACCGCTAAATTAATTGCTGATATGCTACAAACAGCTGGAGCAACACGTGTAATTTGTATGGATTTACACGCTGGACAGATTCAAGGGTTCTTTGACATTCCAATTGATAACTTCCCAGCAGCACCGCTGCTTGCTAGTTATTTTAAGAAAAAGAGAATTAAAGATCTTGTTATTGTATCACCAGACCATGGAGGGGCAACTAGAGCAAGAAAATTTTCACGTTTATTAGGTGGTGTTCCTCTTGCAATTATTGATAAGCGAAGACCAGAACCAAATGTTGCTGAAGTAGTTAATATTATTGGGGAAGTTAGAGGGAAAACTGCGATTATCGTTGATGATATCATTGATACTGCAGGAACATTAATTGCGGCATCAACTGCACTATTAAAAGCGGGAGCGCTAGAAGTGTATGCAGCAGCAACCCATCCTATTCTTTCACATCCGGCGATTGAAAGAATTGATAATTCATGTATTAAAGAAGTTGTTGTAACTAATACAATTGAACTTCCAGAAGAAAAAAGAAATCCAAAGATTACCCAACTATCAGTTGGACCATTATTAGGGGAAACCATCATTCATTTAATGAAAGATGAAGCTATCTCACAAATATTTAACCGAATGGAAGAGGATTAATGAAGTTAATTGTTGGATTAGGAAATCCAGGAGAAAAATATAAAAATACGAGACATAATTTAGGTTTTATGGTAGTTGACGAATTAGCTAATCAATTAAATCTAAAGTTTAAATATAATATTAATTTTAAAGCTGAAATAGTTGAAGCTTTAATTGGTGATGAAAAAGTTATTATTGCTAAACCACTTACCTATATGAATTTATCCGGTGAAGCCGTCTTAAAAATAGTTAACTACTACAAAGTAGATATAGATGACATGATTGTTGTAGTTGATGATTTAGCATTAGATGTTGGCAGAATTAGATTAAGAGAATTTGGTAGTGATGGTGGTCATAATGGACTTAAAAATATTGATAAACATCTATCTAATGCTAAATATAAAAGAATCAGAATTGGAATTGGACAATCAAATTTACCGGAAGTAGATCATTATGTTTTAGGTAACTTTTCTAAGTCTGAAGAAAAGTTAATTAAAGAATCAATTTTAGATACGGTAGATGCGTTAAAATATTTCATTGAAAATAAACCATATTTAGATATTATGACTCAGTACAATACTCAAAATAAGTAAAGAAGGTATATTATTATCGAAACTTATTTACTTAATAAATACCAAAGTTTATTTGAAAAAATAAAGCCTGGTTTAAAATTTAAGCACTCTAACATATACTTTAATATGCTAACAATCAAGAACAGTTTTGTTTTAAAAAATAAAACTGTTTTTGTCGTATTACCAAATTTATTTGAAGCTCAAAAGTATTATGATAACTTATCAACTATTGCTGGAGAAGAAAATGTATTATTTTATCCAAGTGATCCAACATTAACTACTTTAATGGCATTAGGTTCTTCTGATTTTTTAAATGAAAGATTATATACAATAAGGGCTTTATTAACTGATAAAACATACATTGTAGTAACGACTCATATCGGGTTAAAACGTAGAACATTATCAGTTGATGATTATAAAAGATCGGTTAAAACATTAAAAACTAATGATGTAATATCTATCGAAAGATTAACCAATATTCTTCAAGCTAATGGTTATGAAAGAAATTATATTGTTGAAAGGCCGGGAGAGTTTAGTGTTAGAGGAAATATCGTTGATATTTTCACTAAAGAAAATCAATTTCCGTATCGTTTAGATTTCTTTGGTGATGAAATTGAAGTTATCAAAATGTTTGATGTTGATGATCAACGATCTTTTGATACAGTAAGTCAAATTGATATTATGCCGCTTAATGAGATTTTCTTTACAGAGGAAATTAAAGATGCGGCTATATCTAAAATTAATAAATATTTTGAAGATTATACTCTCAATGAAAGAGAAAAAGAAAAACTATTTACTGATTTAGAAAATATTTATAATAGAAGAAATTTTTCAACACTTTCGATATATACCTCATTTTTTAATAATAAACCTACCAATATTTTAGACTTCTCTAAAGATAAAGAAATATATTTAATTGACAAACATTTAATGGTAATTGATGAAAAAAATATCGCAGATGATATTAAATCTTTTTCTATGAGCCTAGGGAACTCTAAAGCTTATTTAGAAATACCATTTTATTTATCATTAGAAGAATCAGTAAAAGGTAAGTATATCGAAATTAACAATTATGGAATTGACGAGTATAACAAATATGAATCATTAAATATTAAAGATATTAATTATTATTCAAATAATTTTGAACTATTTTATTTAGATAATAAAGAATATTTTAATAATTACACAACCATAGTTACTATTAAGAATAAAGACTTTTTTAATAAATTTAAAATCTATTTAAATGAAAAACGCTTTTTCTTTAATGAAAATAAAATAGTTCAAAATGAAATTAATGTTATTAACGAGGAACATTTTTATAATTTTATTGATAATAATAATAAAATATTAATTATTTCTGATAGTCATTTAATATCAAATAAAATTAAACCTAAAATTAGATATCGTAGCGTTTTAAATGAATCAAGTAAGATTAGACATGTTAGTGAACTTTCACCAGGAGATTTCGTAGTTCATTATGAACACGGAATCGCTAAATATTTAGGATTAGTTACAATGGATATTACCGGAGTTAAAAGAGACTATCTTCAGTTGGAATACGCCAATAATGAAAGTATGTATATTCCAGTTGATCAAATTGATATGATCTTAAAATACGGTGCTAAGGAAGGAACTGAGCCCAAATTATCACGCTTAGGTGGTAAGACTTGGAGTAATACTAAAGCAAGAGTTAAAAAACGTATTAAAGACTTATCAGATAAACTTTTAAATTTATATGCACAAAGAGAAGTTTCTGATGCTTATGAATTTGGAGTTCATAAACAAGCTGAAACTGAGTTTGCTCAAGACTTCGTTTATGAAGAAACAAAAGACCAACAAAAAGCAATTGAAGAAACGCTATATGATATGTCTAGTCCTAAATTGATGGATAGACTGGTTATTGGTGATGTTGGATTTGGTAAAACTGAAGTTGCCTTAAGGGCAGCTTTTAAAGCGGTACTTGATGGTAAGCAAGTAGCTTACTTAGTACCTACTACAATTTTAGCAAGACAACACTATTATACGTTTACTGAACGATTTGATAAGTACGGCGCAAATATCGCTTTATTAAGTCGTTTTCAAACTCAAAAGGAACAAAAAGAAATTATCGATAGACTTAAAAGAGGATTAATTGATGTTGTTATTGGGACACATAGATTACTTTCTAATGATATAGGTTTTAAAGATTTAGGTTTATTTATTATTGATGAGGAACAACGATTTGGTGTTGAACATAAAGAAAGAATTAAAGAGTTAAAGGTAAACGTTGATACTCTTACCTTAACCGCAACACCAATTCCAAGGACTCTTCAAATGTCGCTATCAGGACTTAAGGATATGTCAATGATAGATACTCCACCACGAAACAGGTATCCAATTCAAACTTATGTAATGGAACGTAACGATACAATAATTAAAGAAGCAATTGAAAGAGAAATTGCTCGTGGTGGTCAAGTTTTTTATTTACACAACAGAGTTCAATCAATTCCGAGAGTTGTTGAAAAGTTATCTAAATTAGTACCAGAAGCTAAAATCACTTTTGCTCATGGGAAAATGAACCGTAATGAGATTGAGGAAGTATTAACTGATTTTATTAGTCATGAATATAATGTGCTAGTCGCAACAACAATTATTGAAACAGGAATTGATATTCCTAATACTAATACGATTATTATTCATGATGCGGATCAATTAGGATTAGCCCAACTTTATCAAGTAAGAGGAAGAGTTGGCCGGTCAGATAAGATCGCTTATGCATATTTAATGTATGATAAGAATAAAATACTTACTGAAGCAACTAAAAAAAGATTAAGTGCCATCGAAAGATACACTGAATTAGGTTCTGGATTTAAAGTTGCAGTTGAAGATTTAACAATTAGAGGCGCAGGAGATTTATTAGGTAGTGAACAATCAGGATTTATTGATTCAGTTGGTATTGAAATGTATAGTGAGTTATTAAAAGAGGTAATTACCGGAAAAGAACGAGAAATAGTTACTAATAACGAAGTATATGTTTCACAACACGTTGCTCCTGAGTATATTGATAATGATTTAGTCAGAATTGAAATTCATAAATCAGTTTCAAAAATTAATAATTTTCAAGATGTAGAAAATTTAAAATTAGAACTTGTTGATAGATTTGGTGAAATCGATCAAGAACTAATTTTATATATGTATGAAAAATTATATAAAAAACAAGCCTACAAGTTTGGAATTGAAAAAACTGATGTTACTCAAAATAAAGTAGAGATTACAATCTCTAGAGAAAAAAGTAAGGAAGTTGACGGGAATAAGTTATTTAAGTTAGCTTCTCACTTTCAAACTCCAGTATCACTTAGTTACCTAAAGGAAAAGGTGGGAATTAAGTTTGATATCTCAAAAGAAAAGAAACATTGGTTATTTATCGTAAATGTTTTTTTAAGTAATTATTTAGAATAGAAATGTATCTAATATTAATGTATAATTATAAGGTAGGAATAGGGTGAAGAATGTGTATGATGTAATTATAGTTGGAGCGGGACCGGCAGGAATTTATAATGCTTATGAGTTTATGTTAAAGGCGCCACATCTAAAAGTATTATTAATTGATAAGGGGTTAGACATCTATAATAGGAAATGTCCAATTCTTTTAGGTCAACTGGAAAAATGTCCAGTTAATCGCGAAGGATATGTAGGATGCTATCCAGCTTGTTCAATTACAACCGGCTTTGGTGGATCTGGAGCATATTCAGATGGAAAATTTAATATTACCTCTGAATTTGGTGGCTGGATGACTGATTATTTAAGTAAAGACACAGTTTTAAAATTAATTAAATATGTTGATGACATTAACTTAAAACATGGTGCTACTACGGTAATTACAGACCCTACAACACCTAAAATTAAAGAAATCGAACGTAAAGGTTTAGCAACAGGACTAAAACTATTACGTGCTCAAGTTAGACATTTAGGAACTGAACAAAATTTAGAAATTATGAAATCAATTTACGATGAGCTAAAAGGCAAAATCGAAATGAGATTTAGAACTGAAGTTAAAGAAGTTTTAGTTGAAAATAAAAAAGTAACCGGAGTCGTTTTAAAAGATGGAACAAAATTAAATTCAAAATATGTATTTGTTGCAGCCGGAAGAGAAGGAGCAAGTTGGTTACACCAAATTGCTAAAGCTCATAAACTAAAAATTACTAATAACCAAATTGATATTGGTGTAAGAGTTGAAACTAACGACTTAATTATGGAAGAAATAAATGAAAATCTATATGAAGGTAAGTTTGTTTTCAACACCACTGTCGGCACTAGCGTTAGAACATTTTGTTCAAACCCTAGTGGTCACGTTGTAGTTGAAAATCATGGTGGAACGGTACTTGCTAATGGACATGCCTATAATAGTCCGGAGTTAGGATCAACTAATACTAACTTTGCTTTATTAGTCTCACATCAATTTGAGGAGCCATTTTCTAACCCACATAAATACGGACACGCAATTGGTGGTATCGCTAACCAATTAACTGGTGGAACAGTAATTATTCAAAGATATGGTGACTTCTTAAGAGGTAGAGCGACTACTGAAAATGATTTAAAACATAACTTTGTAGTTCCAAGTTTAAAGGAAGCTGTACCTGGTGATTTAGGATTAGTATTACCTTATAATACGATGAAATCAGTTGTTGAGATGATTGAAGCATTAAACCACGTTACTCCAGGTATCGCTAGTGATCATACACTATTATACGGAGTTGAAACTAAATTTTATTCTGCAAGAATTGAAGTAAATAAATATTTTGAAACTAAAATTGAAAATTTATTTATTGGGGGAGATGGTGCAGGTATTACTAGAGGACTTGCACAAGCTGGCGCCAACGGAGTTTGGGTCGCAAGAGAAATTATTAAAAGAGTGGGTAACGTATGAAAACTATAGTAGTAATTGGTACAGCTTGGGGAGATGAAGGAAAAGGTAAAATTACAGACTTTTTAGCTTCAAAAGCTGACGTAGTAGCAAGATTTCAAGGCGGCAATAATGCTGGACACACAGTAATAGTTGATGGTAAACATCACCTATTTCAATTACTTCCATCAGGAGTTGTTAATAAAGGAACAACTAACCTTTTAACTAATGGAATGGTTATTGATCCAAAAGGAATTTTAGAAGAAATAGATGACTTAGGGAAAAAAGATATTAAATTATTTATTTCTAACCGTGCTCACGTAGTTATGCCTTATCATTTAGCAATTGAAGCAGCTAACGAAAGAAGAAAAGGAAAAAATAGGTTAAATACTACTGGACATGGAATTGGACCAACTTATAGTGATAAAGCTAATCGTATTGGTTTAAGAATGGATCAATTTGTTGGCCCTAACTTTAAAAAACAATTAGAAACAATTATTGAACTTAAAAACTTAGAAGCTGATAAATTAGGAATTCCTCATTTTGACGCTGATAAAATTTATGAAGAATATAAAGAATACGCTAACCGCTTAAGACCAATGGTAATTGATACATCAGTATACTTAAACGAACAAATCGCAGCTGGCAAAAAAGTATTATTTGAAGGTGCTCAAGGTGTAATGTTATGTATTGAAAATGGAACATATCCATTTGTTACATCTTCATCACCAACTGCAGCTGCAGTACCGCTTTATGCTGGGATTGCACCTTGGTTATTAGAAGGAGCAGTTGGGGTTGTTAAAGCATACGCAACAAGAGAAGGTGCGGGCCCAATGCCAACTTTAATTTCAGACGATAAAATTCAAGCGCACTTCCATAAAACAAAAGTTGAATATGAACCAAGAACTGGTACATATCGTAGATGTGGATGGTTAGATACTGTAATTTTAAGACATGCTAAAAGAGTAAGCGGACTATCTTACCTAGCAGTAACAGTATTAGACATTTTATCTGGATTAGATGAATTAAAGATTTGTACATCTTACAACTTAAATGGTAAGGTTATTGACTATGTTCCTGCTGATATTAAGGAATATGAAAAAGTAACACCAAACTTTATTACATTACCTGGATGGAAAGAAGATATTTCACATGTTAAATCATTTTCTGAACTTCCAGTTAATGCACAAAAATATTTAGAAAAAATCGCAGAATTAGTAGGAGTAGAAATTGGTATTTTCTCAGTTGGACCAGCTAGAGAACAAACAATCCAAGTTAAAGATTTTTTTTAAAATAAAAGGAGAGATATTATGGTAATTATGAATGGGAAAGAAGTATCCAAATTACGCAATGAAGAATTAAAACAGAAAATAGATGCTTCAATTAAGAAAGTAGGAAGAGCTCCTTCTTTGGCAGTTATTTTAGTTGGAGATGATCCAGCTAGTCACATCTATGTTAATTCAAAAGTAAGACAAGCTAAAGAAGTAGGAATTAATTCTACTGATATTAAACTTCCTGAATCTACATCATCAAAAGAATTAGCTGATCTAATAAAAAAATTAAATGATGATGATAATGTAGACGGTATTTTAATTCAATTACCATTACCTAAACATATAAAAGAAGGCGATATGTTAGACTTAGTTGATCCAAATAAAGACGTTGATGGATTTAGCGTTTTAAACCAAGGAAAGTTATTCCAAAATAGAGATTCAATTTTATCAGCAACTCCAAAAGGGATAATTAACTTAATTGATCATTATAAAATTGAACTTGAAGGAATTAACGCTACCGTTATCGGTCGTAGTTTAATTGTTGGAATGCCAATGGCTAAATTACTACTTAACCGTAACGCTACCGTTACTACATGTCACAGATACACTAAAAACTTAGTAGAACACACTAAAAATGCTGATTTGATTGTTGTCGCAACTGGGCAAAAACATTTAATCAAAAAAGACATGGTCAAAGAAGGAGTAATTATAATTGATGTTGGTATTAACCGTGAAGGAAATAAGATTTACGGTGATGTTGATTATGAAAATGTTAAAGAAGTCGCAAGCTACATCACACCAGTTCCTGGTGGAGTTGGGCCAATGACGATTTCAGCGCTTCTTGAAAATGTTTATGAAGTGTTTTCAAAAAAGTTTCAAATTAAATAAGATATTTTTGACTTATAATTAATATTTTGATATTATTAATTAGTATAATAAAGAGATTGGAGCGATATTATGAATATATGGCACGATGTAGCGGAAGAAAGAATTAAGCCTCAAAGATTTCTAGCAGTAATTGAAATTCAAAAGGGCAGTAAGAAAAAATATGAACTTGATAAAGAGACAGGTATGTTGATTCTTGACAGAATCTTATATACGTCAACTCACTATCCAGCAAACTATGGATTTATCCCTAGAACTTATGCTGGTGATAATGACCCACTAGACGTATTAGTCTTATGTCAAGAAGACTTAGAACCATTATCAATGGTAGAAGTATATCCAATTGGCGTATTAAAAATGATTGACTCAGATGAAGTTGACGAAAAAATTATCGCAATTCCATTTGGCGATCCATCACTTACACAATACAGTGATATTAGTGAGTTACCAGGTCACTTACTAACTGAAATGGGACATTTCTTTGAAGTGTATAAAGCACTTGAAGGAAAGAGAACTTATATTTTAGATATTGAAGGACCAAAAGCGGCTCAAGAAATCATTATGCAATCAATGGAAAGATATCAAAGAATATTCGGGGAGAAAAAGAAGAAATAATGGGAAGAGCTTTTGAAGTAAGAAAATACGCTAAAGAAAAAACGGCCGCAGCTAAAACTAAAGTTTATTCTAAGTACGGAAAAGAAATTTATGTTGCAGCTAAAAACGGACAACCTGATCCAGAATTAAACCAAGAATTAAAACGAGTTATTGAACGCGCTAAAAAAGATCAAGTACCAAATGATATTATCAACCGCGCAATTGAAAAAGCGGCTGGTGGATCAGAAGAAAACTATACTCAAGTTAGATATGAGGGTTTTGGTCCAGGTAATTCAATGGTTATTGTTGAATGTTTAACAGATAACGTTAATAGAACTTACAGCGAAGTTAGAAATTGCTTTACCAAGACAAATTCTAAGTTAGGTGTAACAGGTTCTGTCTTGCATATGTTTTCTCACCAAGCAGTGTTTGTTGTTAAAGATTTAACTGAGGATGATATTTTACTTATTGCAGTTGAAGATGATTTAGATATTTTAAATTTAGAAATTGAAGGCGATGAAGCAACTATCTATACTGATGTTAATAATTACGCGAAAGTTAAATCATCACTTCAAAAATTCAAAGAAGATATTGAATTTATTATTGATGAAATAACATGGATTCCGTTTACTTATTTAAAACTTAATGATGAAGATCAAGAAGTATTTGATAAGTTAACAGCGATGTTAGAAGACTTAGATGACGTTCAATCTATTTCACACAATTTAGAGTAAAAATGTAAAGAAAAAGCTTGATTCTGCACCACGCAGAAATCAAGCTTTTTTTTATTATTTTAAAACGATTTTAGATGATATTTAAAGATTATAAAAAACTGGTAAATCCTATTGAATGTTATATACAAATATGTTTAAATATATGCGGGCGCAAGCTTACAATAATAAAGGTGGTGTGGAATTTGCGAAAAAAACAAAAACGCATTTTGATAATTGCATTAATCATACTTATTTTTGGCATAGTCGCAACTTTAATTACAATACCTTTAGTTAAAAACAATAATGAAAAGCGAACGCTAAAAGATAAATTAGAAAATCTTGAAATTCCATATACCGGAGAAAGTGATATTTCTCTTCCTATAACGCTAGACGAATACGTTATTACTTGGGAATCTAGTCATCCAGATATTGTATCAGAATTAGGGAAAATAATTAGTTATCCTAATTCTGATACAACTGTAAAGCTAAAAGCTACTATCATTGGATCTAGAACTAAAGTAGAACGTATTTTTTACTTTTTAATTAAAAAATAAAGAAATACAACTTAAACCTTAATAAAGGCTTTTATGAAGCATTTATAAATATTTTAAATTAAGTCCCATAATTTATAGTATTTAGACAATATATCATAATCTTATGATATAATTATCTTTGTATTATAAAAGGAGTGTTTTGTAAAATATGACGAAAATTAATCAGATAATTTTTGACACAATTGAAAAAGAAGCTAAAAGACAAGAAGAACATATTGAGTTAATTGCAAGTGAAAACTTTGTATCAAGTGATGTTTTAAAGGCTCAAGGCTCAATTCTAACAAACAAGTATGCTGAAGGATATCCAAATAAGAGATATTATGGTGGCTGTGAGTTTGTTGATATTGTGGAAATTGAAGCAATCGAAAGATTAAAAAAACTATTTGGTTGTAACTATGCTAACGTTCAACCGCATTCAGGTTCTCAAGCTAATGCTTCGGTGTATTTAGCACTATTAAATCCGGGAGATAAAATTTTAGGAATGGATTTAAATGCTGGAGGGCATTTAACTCATGGGTATAAAATTTCATCTTCAGGACATTATTACAAAGGTGTTACTTACGGTGTTGATAAAGAAACTGAATTAATCGATTATGATGAAGTATTAAAAATTGCAAAAGCGGAAAAACCACAATTAATAGTCGCTGGAGCAAGTGCATATTCAAAAATAATTGATTTTAAAAAGTTTAGAGAAATTGCTGATGAAGTTGGAGCATACTTACTAGTTGATATGGCGCATATCGCTGGGCTTGTTGCTGCTGGATTACATCCATCACCAATCCCATATGCCCATGTAGTAACATCAACCACTCATAAAACACTTCGTGGTCCAAGAGGCGGAATTATTTTATCAAATGATCTAGAGATTGCTAAGAAAATTGATAAAGCGGTATTCCCAGGACATCAAGGTGGACCACTAATGCATGTGATTGCAGCTAAAGCTGTTGCATTCGGTGAAGCTTTAGAACCAGAGTTTAAAGAATACCAACAACAAGTTATTAAAAATGCTAAAGCTATGTCAGAAGAATTTATTAAACTTGGATATAAAGTAGTTAGTGGAGGAACAGATAATCATTTATTTATGGTTGATGTTTATAAAACACTAGGCATCACTGGTTTAGATGCTGAAACACTACTTGATACTGTGAATATCACTTGTAATAAAAATGGTGTTCCATTTGACCCGCAAAGACCAAAATATGGTAGTGGTATTAGACTAGGAACTCCAGCAATGACAACAAGGGGATTAAAAGAAAAAGATATGATATTAATCGCTCATCTAATTGATAGAGCGTTAAAAAATAAAGATAATCAAAATGAGTTATCATTAATTAAAAAAGAAGTCTTACAACTTTTAAAAAAATATCCGTTATATGAAAAGAGGTAGTTATTAATGCAATTAGTTAAGACGAAAATTGTAGACAACAAAACAAAATTAATTGAGTTACCAACAGAAGCAGTATGTGAACCTGAAAAACTATACTATCCGGTAACTAGTGGACGTTGTCCAGTAGGTAGACCATGTGTAGAAGTAGGAGACCGCGTTCTAGTTGGACAATTAATTGGAGTTAGAGAAGGATCGTTTTTTGACCAAGAGGTACATGCAACTGTCAGTGGTGTCGTTTTGAAAAACGAAAAAAAAGTTGATCAAAGCGGAAGATTAGTTGACTGTATGGTAGTTCAAAACGACTTCAAGTATGAAGAGTATGATGCAGATTTTGAAAGAACCGATGAAGAAATCAAAAAACTTACTCATAAGGATTTCGTAAGTATCGCACATGATGCAGGATTAGTTGGATTAGGTGGGGCAGCATTCCCTTCTTATATCAAACTTGATACAACCGAAGAAATTAAAGTGGTAGTGGCTAATGGTGCTGAGTGTGAACCATATTTAATTAGCGATTACAAATTTATGGATGAATATCCAGAAAAAGTAATCTTAGGATTAAGTTATGTTATGCAAGCTGTTAACGCTCCTGAAGGGGTTATCGCAATTAAAAGAAAGCATAAGGCTTTAATTCTAAAAATGGAAGAAGAGCTTAAAAAGTTTCCAGAGTTAAACATTAGAATTGCTAAAATTAAAGATTTCTATCCAGCGGGATGGGAAATCTTAACTGTTAAATTAGCAACTGGAATTAAAGTTCCTCAAGGAACTATTATGGCTAAATCAGGTGTTTTAAACTTTAACTCAACTACCTTAGGATCATTCTATGAAGCGGTTAAGTATGGCAGACCATTATTACATAGATTTTTCACTATTGCTGGTGACGGAATTAAAAACATGACATTTAAAATTAGACTAGGAACTCCAGTTCGTGAATTAATCCAAAGAGCTGGTGGATATTTAAATCCAGAAATTCCTAAAGTATTAGTTTTAGGTGGGCCAATGATGGGTACTAATACTACTAACGATGATATCGTTATTACTGATACAACAACAAGCTTACTAGTTTTTAATGAGGAAGTTGTAAAAGAAGATCCATGTATTATGTGTTCTAATTGTATTGAACGTTGTCCAACAGGATTAG
The DNA here is from genome assembly GCA_012837585.1 of Acholeplasmataceae bacterium. Lineage (GTDB taxonomy): Bacteria > Bacillota_I > Bacilli_A > Acholeplasmatales > Acholeplasmataceae > DUQW01. Next base: position 6,262 of record DUQW01000021.1, on the reverse strand, counting down.
ACCCTGTTCTAATCATGAGAGCACAACGTAAAAGAGATAAAGAAGAATTGCTTACTCTAAATGTTAATCAGTGTATCGAATGTGGATTGTGTTCATATATTTGTCCATCTAAGATACCTCTAACAGAAGAAATTAAAAAAGCAAAAAGGACAATTAAGTAGGTGATATTATGCAAAAAGATGTAAAACTTGTTAGATCTCAAAGTCCATTTATTAATAAAAAATGGGACTCAAAAAGAATAATGTTAGATGTTTTGATTGCTTTAATACCAGTTGTTTTATTTTCTGTATATAGATGGGGATTTGCTTCATTTTGTAGAATCTTTACTAGTGTACTAGTAGCAATTCTAACAGAAGCAATAATCTTCCCACTATCACAAAAAGAAGATAGAAAAGTTGAAGGTAAATTCAAAAGATTTTTATCTAGATATAAAGAATTTAACTCATTAAACATCTTAACTTCAGCATTAACCGGATTAATATTTGCACTAACTTTACCAGCAGGTATTAGTTTTTATGTAATTATTATGGGTGCAATCTTCGGGATTGCAATTGGAAAAATGGTGTATGGTGGAACTGGACACAATATCTTCAACCCTGCAGCAGTAGGTAGAGTCTTTGTTTCTTTAGCCTTTGGATCATTTTTCGTAGGAGCTTATCCAGGATTAGATGCTATTGCAGGAACAACTCCATTAGCTTATGTAAGAAAAGCATCATTTGGCGAAGTTCTTCAAAGTTATGAAATATGGGAGTTATTTGTTGGATGCGTTCCTGGCCCAATGGGTGAAATTAGTAAAATAGCAATTTTAATTGGAGCGATTTATTTAGTTGCTAGAAGAGCTGCTGATTGGAAAATTATGCTATCAGTATTAGTTCCAAGTTTCATTTTCGCTTTAGTAGCAGGAGCTGGATTACAAGTAAATACTTTCCAATTTGGATTATTCCATTTATTATCTGGAGGTTTAATGTTTGGGGCTGTGTTTATGGCAACTGACCCAGTATCATCTCCACTTCATACAACAACTAAGATGTTATACGGATTAATAATCGCAATAGTAACAATGTTAAATAGATTTTTTGGATCAATGCCTGAAGGTGTAGTATTCGGTATTTTATTTGCTAATATGTTTGTTCCGCTTTTTGATAGAATTAAAATCTTTAGAAATCGCATCAACTGGCAATTTATTGTTACTTACGGTGTAACGATGATTATTATGATTTTAATTATCTTCTTCGGTCAAGGAGGTACATTCTAATGAAAAAACAAATGTTAAAAAATGTCTTAGTATTATCCCTTACAGCATTATTAATGGGATTATTAATTGGACTAACACATTTTGTTACAGCACCAATTATTAAGCGAAATAGAGATAAAAAAATTATTCAAATTGGCGAGTCAGTATATGTTGAAGGAGATAATTTCTTCCGTGCCGCTGACATTCCAAATGACTACAAGAAACAAGGCGCAGAATCACTAACAAGCGCCGAAGAAGAAAAGTTAGCTGACTATATATTCGCATTTAATGAAAATAAAGAATATTTAGGATTACTTGCATTAGGTAGAGCTAATGGTTACGGCGGTGAAATGGAAATCGCTGTTGCGATTAACCGCGGTGATTTAATAGAATCAATTAAAGCAGTTGAATATAAAGAAACACCAAGTTATGGTGGTGTTGCTTTAAGAGAATATGAAACAGAATATAAAAATGTACCACTTGAATATGAATCTGAAAACTCAACTGGGGCAACTATTTCAGAAAAAGCACTTAAATCAATTATTAGCGAAGTTGTTGCAGGTTATAAAGCTAATAAATCAATTATTGAAAAAATAGTTGAATTAAAAGAAATTGTATTAGATCCAGTTGATTTAATCTTTGGTGAAATCACTGAAGCATTAGATCCAGATTTTACAGCAAACGAAATCGTATTAGAAAGAAATAACTTAGAAGGTACTAAAGCTAATGGTTATTCATACGTAGCTAAATCAGGAACAACTAAAGTTAAAGTATTTATTGATTTAAACGGATTAATTAGGGTATCTAAAGTTGAAGAAATCGGATCTGAAGATCAAAAAGAAAATGTAGAAGCATATCTAAAATCATTTAATGATACTCAAATTAAAGATGTCAAGACAACTATTTCAGAAGTAACTTCTGATTTAGATCAAGCATTAAAAGATGCAGTTAACCAAATTTTATTAGCAGTTAGAGATTCACATAAAGAAACTGATCCATTATATAAAGCATTTGGTGGTGAATACGTTAAGACTAAAGATGAAACATTTACTCCAACTGATACAATACTTGAAAAATATGTTTATACAGTAGACGGAGTTGTTAAAGGATTTAGTTTTGTTGGTAATAAACAACACTCATTTGATACTGGATACAGTATGGTAGATGGTAACGTTAAGATTGAAGTTGTAATGAAATCAGATTTCACTATCGTTGGTATTGAAATCTTAGAATACAATCACTCTAAAGGAAACTACAGAGATAAAGTAGAAGCATTCTTAGATGCATTTATTGGAACTAACGCAACTGATATTACTAATACAATTGTCGCTAATAAAGCATTATATGCAGGAGCTAGCGAAACAGCATCAAACACTGTAGGAGTTATCTTATTAGCAATTGAAGTAGAGGTGAAAAAACCATGAGAAAAGAAAAGAAAATAAAAGAAGCTAAAGTTGAAAATCCCGATTCATTAGGAGCAATTTTCAAAAAAGGGATTTTAAAAGAAAACCAAATTTTCGTTTCATTATTAGGTTTATGTCCAGCACTTGCGGTAACCACTTCATTTGAAGGTGCATTCGGAATGGCACTTCTAGTAATCATTATTCTAACAATTACTAACATCATTATTTCGGCTATTAGAAAATTCATTCCAAATGAAATTAGAATTCCAGTATACATTGTCGTAATTGCGACAGTAGTTACTGTAATCCAAATGCTAGTTCAAGCATTTGTACCAGCATTATATTCAACATTAGGAGTATTTATCGCATTAATTACAGTTAACTGTATTATACTTGGCAGAGCTGAAGCATTTGCTAGTAAAAATAGCGTAGTTAAGTCAATTTTCGATGGTCTTGGAATGGGACTTGGTTCTGGTTTAGCAATTGTAATTATCGGAATTATTAGAGAGTTCTTTGGTACAGGCACAATTGTTATTGGTAAAGTATTTACTTTCATTCCAGAGTTTTCATTAATTCCTTATCCAGAAGATTCAAATGTTCCTAATTACTTTATTAGTGTTTTAACGACAGCTCCTGGAGCATTCATCGTAATGGGATTATTATTGGCGTTAATTGTATTTATTGGAAATAAGAGAGGTGCTAAGAAATGATTGATTTTTTAAAGTTATTTGTTGATTCAATGTTAATTAATAATATTGTTTTAATGGGGTTCTTAGGAATTTGTTCATTCTTAGGCGTTTCTACTAAAACAAAAAACGCTGTTGGTATGTCAGCAGCAGTATTTGTAGTATTACTAGTATCAGTTTTAGTTACATGGCCATTATACGAGTTTGTTTTAAAACCTGCTGGTATTACTTACATTCAAACAATCGCATTCATTTTAGTAATTGCTTCAGTAGTTCAAATTATTGAAATGTTTATTAAAAAAGCTAGTCCTGGATTATATAAAGGATTAGGAATCTTCTTACCTTTAATTACTACAAACTGTGTTATTTTAGGTCAAGCTATTAAAGCGACAGAATATACTAACTTTACTGATGTTATTGCATCAACATTAGGTACAGCAATCGGATATGCAATTGCAATGATCTTATTTAGTGCATTTAGAGAAAGATTAGAAAGAGCAAACGTTCCTAAAGCTTTCCAAGGTGTACCAATTGCTTTAATTACAGCAGGATTAATGGCATTTGCATTTATGGGGTTACAGGGGTTAATCTAAGATGGATTTACTTCAAATTGTAATTATCCTAGCATTAGTTTTAGCATTTGTTGGAATTTATATTCTAGTAACAATACTAAATAAGAAAACTAAAGTTCCTGCGGGTTGCGAGTTTGCACATTTAGAAGCAGCTTGCGGTGCTTGTTTATCGAAAACATGTGAAAGAAAAAAAGAAGAGGTGACTGTATAATGGATATTTTATGGCCTATTATCATATTAACAGCAATGGGTATAATACTAGCAGTAGCATTAACCTTAGCTGATAAATTTTTAAAAGTAAAAGAAGATACAAGAATTGATGATATTGAAGCGATGTTACCGGGAGTAAATTGTGGGGCTTGTGGATTCCCAGGATGCCGCGCATTTGCTGAAGGAGTAGTTAAGGGTGAAATTAAAAATTTATCACGTTGCCGTCCAGGTAACCCTGATAAAAACTATAACCCTATTATCGCTTATTTAAAGGACCATCCAAATGAGGACGGAACTTTAATTGACGTAAAAATCTAAAAATTCAAATGATTTTTAAATAACAATAGAAAATGCGACTACTGTCGCATTTTTTATTATTTAAATTCATTTATTTAAAGATAAATAAATGTGATAATTTGGTAAATAACCAAAATCATATTGAATTTTATAAAATTATATGTTAACATAGATTTGGCTATTAAATATTATTTAATAGAGATTATATTTTATTTTTGATAATCATATAAACTCGAGGAGGTAGAATATGAATCAGACGAAATTTAGAAAATTTAGATTGGGAGTTCTGTTTTTTATAGTAGGACTCTTTTTTGTTTTATTAACTGGCTGTACTGAAACTGGCCAAGTTAATAAAGAAGACGTTAGACTTGCTTATGAACAAGTTCAAATTACTTTTGAAGATGGTGATACTAAGATAAGTGTAACGAAAGATTTTCAATTAACAAGAACGATTGAAGGCGTTCCAATTCAATGGATTTCATCTAATGAAGATGCAATCGCGATTGTTCAGGGACAAGCTGTAGTTACTCGTTCGAATGAAGATGTCGTAGTTTATTTAACTGCGAAAATTGGTAATAGAGGATTTTATCAATATAAGACATTTGAAGTAATCGTCAAGGGGGATACTCAAATTCCACCTGAAGAAGTACGTCACCGTGTTAGATTCTTTGTTGACGATGTTTTATATGGTGAAGTTCAAATGGTATTAGATGGTGATAATGCATTATTACCAATGAAACCATTTAAAGAAGACCACCGTTTTATGGGGTGGTTCTTAGATCCAAACTTCGCTCATGAATTTGATGTTAGCTTACCGATTACTAAAGATATTGATGTTTATGGTAAATTCGAACAAGGTGGATATCAAGTAAGATTCTTCGTTGATGGAGTTTTATATGGTTCACCACAATATGTTAAATTTGGAGACAGTGCTGTATTACCAGAAGACCCAGTAGTTGATGGTAAATACTTCATGGGTTGGGATCGTCAAAGTTTAATTATCATTGATAATACTGACATTCACGCTATCCTAACTCCAATTCCATCATATGTTGTTAAGTTTGTTGACCATGACGACTCACTTTTAACTCAACAACAAGTATATGAAAAGACTGCAGCATCAGCTCCAGCTAATCCAACACGTGTTGGATATACATTTACTGGTTGGGATAAACCATTTAACTATATTACATCAAATTTAACTGTTAAAGCACAATATCAAATTAATCAATACACAGTTACTTTCAAAGTTCCTGGATTAGATGATGTAGTTCAAACATTAGATTATGGTTCTGAAATTGTAGCACCACAAGTAGCCGATAAAGTTGGACATTCATTTGCATGGGTTGATCAAATTCCACAAACTGTTCCAGCACAAAATATCGTAATTAATGGTGCTTATACACCAAATAACTACACTATTACTTATAAAGTTGCAGGATTAGAAGACGACGTAGTAACAGTTCAATTTGGTGAAGCTATTCAAATTAAAGCTGGTTTAGTTAAAGAAGGATACGCGTTCGCGTGGACTCCATCAAGTTTACCTCAAACAATGCCAGCAGAAAACCTAGTGGTTAACGGAGCATTTACACCAATTACATATAACATTACTTATGTGTTAAATGGTGGAACACATACAGGTAACCCTGAAACATATACAATTGAAACACCTACTATTACATTAGCACCAGCATCAAAAGATGGTCACACTTTTGATGGTTGGTTTATTGGTGAAACTAAAGTTACTGAAATTACTTTAGGTTCAACAGGAGATAAGGAGTTAACTGCTAAGTTTACTTTAATTACTCATGATGTAACAGTTACTGGTGACGGTGTAACTACAGATCCAGCAGTATTAAC
>DUQW01000020.1 GCA_012837585.1 Acholeplasmataceae bacterium | reverse complement strand
TGGGCTTATGTCTTAATTGTTGTGGGAACGATAATTAGAAATCCTTCGATGGTGGCTATCGGTACCGCAGTAGCTTTATTTTGGGCCGGACCATTTACTCCGCTAATTCCAATTGTTTTAATTGTTGGCTTTTTAATTCAACGTTATATCTTTCGTGATAGAAGTAACGATGAAGCTTTAAAAATAGCAATCACAAAGTTTAAACAACAAGGTTTTAAAACTGATGAAGAAATGCCTAAGTATTATTACAGACAAGTAAAATACTGCAGGTATCATAAGTATAAAAAGTTATATCAAAAACAAGCACTAAGAGGTAATTATGTCTACAAACGAAGATAAAATTTTACTTCATATATGTTGCGCACCATGCGCTACATATCCAACTAAATTTTTTAATGAAAATGGCTATCTTTATGATGGCTATTTTTACAATCCTAATATTCATCCTGAAAGTGAATATAATTTGAGATTGGAAAATGTTAGAAAATTGAGTGGAATTAGAGAGTTTAAATTAATCGTTGAAGATGAATATAATGAAGCTGATTGGATTTTATATAAAGAGGTACCGACTAGGTGTCAAAAGTGTTATAACATAAGATTAAGAAAAGCTTTTGAATATGCTCAAAAAAATAGTTATAAAGCCGTTACCTCAACATTATTAATCAGCCCTTATCAACAACATGAAATGATTATAGATATCGCTAATAGTTATAGTAATTATTATAATGTTCCGTTTCATTATATTGATTTTAGACCTCATTTTAGAGAGGGTCAAAATGAAGCTAGAGAACTTGGATTTTATCGTCAAAAATATTGCGGGTGTCTTTCATCACTTGAAGACAAACTTGATTTTGACATAAAAAAAGAAGAAAAGAAAGGAATGAAAGATAATGGTTAATATTATGCTATCAAGGAGTTATATCGATAACCCTTACTTGTATGTTTATTTCAAAAAATATATTAAAAAAGGAATGAAAATATTAGTCATTCCTTGGTCATTTTATCCAGGATCTGATTATGATACTTATCGTCCTGGTGGTGAAAGATATCAGAAATTAGTTAATCAATTTATTCCGTATGATATTGAAGAAAGAGATATTGAGTGGTTAGATTATTATAATGATAATCATGAGATTGCCGTTAAAAAAATTAATAAGGCAGATTTAATTTATTTAACTGGTGGTCTTCCTGATAAATTCTTTGAAAGAATTGAAGAATTTAATATTAAATCAAACTTAGAACAATTCAAAGGTGTTATGTTAGGAATCAGTGCCGGAGTCTGCATCCAATTTGGTACTTATCATTTATCACCAGATGCTGATTATAAAAAGTTTAATATTTACCCTGGATTAAATATTATTAATGATTTTGGTGTTGAAGTTCATTACGGAGATCGAAGAAGAGCTCAAAAAAAGGCACTTAAAAAAGCTAATTTAATTATTCCAAGAACTTATTACACTATTCCTGATGCTGGCGCATTAATTAAAGATGGAAATAATATTATTTTAATTAATGGTGCTAAAAAGCATCAATTCAAAAAATAAAAAAACCGACCATTGTCGGTTTAAAATTTAGTTGGTACTCCCTCTGGGACTCGAACCCAGGACACCCAGATTAAGAGTCTGGTGCTCTAACCAGCTGAGCTAAGGGAGCATTAACAAAAATTATTATAGCACTAGTTTTTAAAAATTACAATAAAAAGGAGTTAGAATTATGGAAACTAAAAATGAAAAGTTTAAAAGAATTGCAGAAAACAGAGTAAATCGTATTATTGATCAAATTAGAGTATTAGGAAATTTATCTAATACATCAAACTATGAATATTCAATGGATGAAGTAAATCAAATCTTTAAAACAATTGAAGTAGAATTAGCTAATACAAAAGAAATGTTTGAATTAGCTAATGAAAAAAGGTTTAAATTAAGATGAGTCGTACTGAAATTCTAGCAATCATTGCTGGTTTATTATTACTTGTTTTAATATCTTTTTATCTTTTGGATAAATTTGGCAGAAACAAAAAACAAAAAGAAGTATTAAAAAAACTAAATACTATTGGTAAAATTGAAAAAGACGGAAATGCTTATTTCTTACTCCTTGGTGATAAACAAATTCAAATTATTTTTCTTTCTCTAAAGTACGATGAATATCTAACAATTAATTCTTCTAGTATTATGCAAATTGATCGAAGAAAAGGTAGACCACTATTAATTAGATATAATTATGATCATCCACCTTATAAATGGTTATTTGTAGTACCGGGAATTAACCGCGTTAAGAGAGCTTTAAATGAATCCGAAGTTGATTTTATCAACTATAAAACCGAACTTCCTAATTTTAGAGTTATTAAGGAAGATGAAGTTGATTTATTAATTGAAGAGTTTTTATGACGAAAAGAGACTTCATCAGGTCTCTTTTTTTATTTATTCTAAATAAAGCCCTTAAAATTAACCTTATTTATAGAAACGCATTGAAAAAAAATAAAATTATAATATAATACTTATAGTATTATCGAGAAAAATAGTTATTAATTTCAGATAAAATTGAAAGGAGGATACAGTTTACTGTATTTAGCTATGAAAGAAAACAATTTTACACAAGAACAATTTGACCTATTTAATGAAAGAATTGAAGGTCACTTAAAAAAACCGGGACCAATCATGCCAACTTTGCATGATGCCCAACACATTTTTGGATGCATTCCTTTAGAAATCCAAAAAATTAT
>DUQW01000001.1 GCA_012837585.1 Acholeplasmataceae bacterium | reverse complement strand
TTTGGTCATCAAAATAAAAGCCGGTAGTTGATTTAGATAATACTACATGTTTAATTTTCATTGTTTCTATTCCTTTCTTTGTGGTCTTCCTACTAGTGAGCCTTGAGATACAGCATAAATATCATCAACTGTTAACTGAAATGATACTTCACGTCCTTCAAAGTCCGCTCTTTCTTTAATTTTATTTCTATGGAAATCTTTAATTTCTTCAGATAATCCTAAATTACCAAATTCTAAAATTCTAATTTTACCATCATTATCCCTTGCTGGTAAAATATCTCCTTTATTGTATCGACTAGGAGCAAATGGAACATCAATTACTCCTTGATCAAATGCTTTTACAGTACCAATAGCTAAATCACCTTCGCCTAAATGATAAACAGCATCTACTAAACATTTAACTTCTGATTTAATTTGATGGATTTCTTTAGTTAACTCTTCACTTTCTGGAAATTGTTGATCTTTTAGTAAGTTAACTACGAATTTAGTCGCTTTAATTCCTTCACCATTAGCTTCTTTAGTCGGAATACCAATTGATTCGTGAGTTGTCTTAGTAATAATCTTAGTTGCATTAGAAAGAGCACCAACAACTGAAGATAGAGAAATTAATCCTAATGCTTCTGATTCACTAGCTGGAAATCCACCCATCCACTGATGAAATACGGTAGTTACTACTACATCTTTATATCCGCCTAAGCGTAAATACTCTTCTGTTTGTTCTTGTAAAGCTCTAATTGCAGCAACGTCTTGAACGATATTTCCGCCCATTCCGTATCCAACCGTAATGTTTTTAACACCTTGCTCTGCCGCTAGTAATGCTTCAATTACAGCTATGGTATTAGAAATACATGGTGGACAAATTGTACCAGTTAATGGTCCAAAAGGTTCACGGTTTAAGGTAATTCCTTGTTCTTCATAAAACCCAACGAGTCTATCGCAATACTGCCAGTCAAAAATAGTTTGTTCTAAACTAGCATTTTTAGCATAAGGAACGTTATATGATATGCCACCACCTTCATATGAAGTCCACCCGGCTGCAAAAGTAATTTCAGCAAGTAATCTTGCATCTGGTGTTCCGTGTCTTGCTTGAATTGGGATATTTAATGCTTCTTGAACTTCACGGCATTTACTGACTCCGTAGTTAACTGCTGGAAACCCATTAAGCATCGCTCTACCTGAGGCTATACTTTCTTCAATTCCTTTTTCTGCTTCTTCATATCTATTTAATCTTGTATAACTATCAATTGTTGACGGGGCAAAATCAGCACCAGATTTTTCTAGATATTGTAAGAGTTCAATATGTTTTTCCAATACTGGTACACCTGCTCTTGGTTCTATTAAAGTGCGTTTTTGGTTTTTAGCATCAATTAACTTTAATCCAAAATTTTTATGGCGTGGCAATGATTTTAAATATTTAATTGATTCGTTAAAATCTAGTAACGGATCATTTCCAGTATGCCAAGTTGCCAATACTTTTTTTCTTTCCTCAAGGAAAAACTCCCATGTCCATTTTTTATTCCTTAGCATAATTTCACCTCGGTTTAATTAATTTAGTCATTCTTTTTTTCATTATTTGTAAAGCCTGAACAGGTCTTTCAATCATTAAAAGACCCATTGATGAAAGTATATAATCTGAATCGAGTAAGTATTCAGGGTTAATTGGTCTTAATTCTTGCAAGTTTTCATCTCTTGATACACTGTGGATTAATATAGAAATTGGTTCTTTAGAATTAACAATTACCCCACCAGTACCAATTACATATAAAACGTCTGACAAATCTTTTCCGGTTTGAATATAGTTAGTTCCTACTGGAGAATATAATTCTCTAATTGAACCCGAATGTCTTGAAATAGCATATTCAACACAAAGACTTGCAATTAGTTGATCAACAAATTTGTCGTTTTCAGTTTCCGGAATCCACTCATAATTTTTCATTCTAAACTCAGCTTCCTTAGTTAAATTAACTCCATGCATCTCTTCCATTCTTCTAACTATCATCGGCGGAGCTGATTCAATTGCACCCGGGGCTGAGTGTCTCATTCCGACATTCGCTTCTACCGTTCGTTTAGCGTAATCTTCTTCCATTCCTTGAAAGATTACTCCGTGTTTAATAATAGGACTACACATTGAATAAATATCAGTAGTTGCACCACCAATATCAATAATTAATAATTCTTTTAATCCTGGTTCTTCAAAATAACCTTTTGATAATAGTTCAGCCGCATTTAAAACTGATTTAGGTGTTGGAATAATATCATTATCGATATTTTCTAAAAACTTAGTAATCCCTTTTGCTTCGATAATTTGACCTAAAAAGATTTCTTCTATTTTTTGTCTAGCTGGCATAATATTTAATCCGTTTATTTTCGGCATAATATTATCAACGATAAATCCGTTAACGTTATAGTTAGTAAAAATATCGTTTATTTGATCTTGAGCTGCCTTATTACCAGCATAAATAATTGGAATATTAAGTTTAGCTTGAGCTAATGCTAGTGCGTTATGAATTGGAATATGTTTATTGCCGCCATCAGTTCCACCAGCAAGTAAAATAATATCAATCTTTTTTTGTTTAATTGCTTCAATTTCTTGACGAGTAATTTCACCAGATATTACCATATCAACTCTAGAACCTGCACCAAGGCACGCTCTTTTAGCCGCTTCTACCGTTAACTCTTCAACAATACCAATAGCTGCCATTCTTAAACCGCCTGCGGCTGAAGAGCATGCAAAAATTCGGTCAAATTTTAAATGCCTTCCAATCTTTTGATAAAGTTTAGTTAACGCATGTTGATAACCAATATTAATATCATCTTCAATCGTCGTTTGATATGAAGCGGTCGCGATAATATCAGGAATAGTAATATCAACTGCTGTTAATTTAGTTAATGTTGAACCAAAATCAACTAGCAAGTAATATCTCATTTTTATTATTTTTCCTCGTACACTCCTAAATCTTTAGCTATATCATCTAAACAATCTTCAATTGGTCTTCCCGGAGGATAAACGCGGTCAAAACCCATTGCATGAAATCTTTTTTCAACATCTTCAAAATTTTGTTTTCCAACAACAATATTCCCGCCAACATATAAAATGGTATCGCCAATTCCAGCTTCTACCATCTTTTCTCTCATTCCGCGGCAATCAATTTCACCATGACCATATAAAGAAGATACCATAATCATATCAGCATCAGATTCAATTGCCGCATTTATGAAATCTTCTTGCGGTGATAAAACACCGATATTTACAACGTTATAACCTTCTTTTTTTAAGGTGTATTCTATAATTTTGTTGCCAACAGCATGAACGTCAGCACCAATAACACCAATAACTATAGTTTTATCGCTTTTTTTCATATTATGCCTCCTTCATAATAAAAATATCAAACTTAAAAAAGTTTGATATCGTAATTTATATGTAATTTTTTAAGGTTAAAAATTAAGTAATTAATACTTATGCAATAAAGACATGAAATACTACTTAAAAAATTAACCATTTTATCTTGCCTCTTACATTCATTTACATTTTATCATATTTTTATATTAAAATATAGATAAATTTGAATAATAATTACTTTTAGTCATTATTAACATATTGGCAAAGAAAATTATTAATGATGAGAGTTATTTTTAAGTTCTTTTAAGAATTCAAAAAAGATAGTTTTAGTTACTCTAGCATCTTCAACTGCATCGTGTTTTTGAGGTTTAATATTATTTTCTGGAAAATATGTTTGATAGGCTTTAAATAGCCCTATATCTTGGTTAATATTAAAGTAATCGCGGTGTAAAACTAACAAGTTGAAAAAGTCATTTTCGGTAGTCAGTGGTAACAAGTTATTAATCTTATATGAGTCATCTAATGCGATAATATCATTTTTACCCCAAACCACAATTTTAGGTTCATATTTTTGTAAGATTTCTTTAAAATCTAAATAAAAATATTCATAGTCTTTAGCTTCTTTTTGAAATTCGTCTAAATCTAGATCTAAAAACTTAATCGTTCTAATTGAAGGTCTTCCGTTTTTTGGTAGGACATAATAATTTCTTTCTAGTATGACATTACCTTTGTTATCGGTTAAAAAGGCGCCAAATTGAATGATTTCTGCAATAAATTTTTCTCTAACATTATAACCTGGCATCGTCATTTCAAAATCTAAAAATAAATAATGATCATACTTAGTTATAACGTTAGTCATATCATCTCTTAATACTTCTAAATCATATAATAGGCGATAGGGTTTTAGTTGTTCAATTTTATTAAAATAACTTACTTGATAATGTTTCATTTTATTAATTGATTTATAAAAATCATTGATTTCAAAATCAATTAAATAACCAACATCAAGATAGTCAATAAAGATTTTTTGTAAGCTTTTAGTTAAATAAAATCCTACTTTTTGACCATTTATTAGGCAGTAAAATGTATTTTTCTTTCTATCTATATCATATATAACGTATTTCATTTTAATTCCTCTTTTAATTTTTGAGCTAATTTTAAGCTAAAGCCTAATTTAACTATTTCTTCTACTTTAGCTTCTTTAATCGCTTCGATAGTTCCAAAGTGATTAATTAATTTTTCTTTTCTTTTAACGCCAATTCCTTTAATTCCATCAAGAGGTGATTTAAATGTTTCCCTAAATCTTACTTGACGATGGAAAGTTATAGCAAAACGGTGAACTTCTTCATTTATTTTTAAAAAGAATTTATAAAGATTACTATTTTTAGATAATTCTACTTCTTTACCATTAAAGATTAATGATTCAAACTCATGCCTTTTATTTTTCTTCATTCCGGCAACCATCACATCTAATCTTAAATCATCAATAATACTTAATGCCGCATTAACATGGCCCACGCCACCATCAACTAAAATTAAGTCAGGTAAACTCTTATCTTCCATTAATAAACGGTAATATCTACGGTAAATAACTTCTTTAATTTGTTGATAATCATCTTGTGAAGCAGTTTGAATATTAAACTTACGGTATCCATCTTTAAAAAACTCATGATTTTTATAAACTATCATCGCTGAGACCGGTGAAGAGCCAAATAATTGTGAGTTATCGAAAGCTTCGATATAGTTAATTTCTTTAGAAAATAACTCATATAAACTTCTCTCAATCTCTAAATTAATATCTTCTCGGTGTTGGTAGATTTTAAAGTAATTCTCTAAGTTTTCCTTAGCATTTTGCAAAGCTAAATCCACCATTTTCTTCTTATCTCCGATTTGCGGAATTGACGCCTTTTTCTTATATCTAATTTCTAGATCATTCAAGTTAAATTGATTAGAAAATAGTAATTCATCAATATATAAGTTATCTAAATACAACTGGTCAATATAGTTGAGTGCCGCTTCATAGTGATCACCGATATATGAAAATATCGTTTGATGAGTATCAGTAATCGCACCATTTCTCATTAGTAATATTTGAATTGCGATATTTTCATCGTTATGCGCATAAGCGATAATATCACGGTCTTTTAAGTCAGCTAAACTAATGATTTGTTTTTCGGATGTTGTATTGATATGATTAATCATTTCCTTATATTCATTAGCTTTTTCAAACTCTAAATTATCACTAGCTTCATACATATTACCCTCTAAAATATCTAATACCTTTTTAGTATCACCTTTTAAAAATCTAGTAACTTCTTTAATCATTTGGTTATATTCTTCTTTTGAAACATCATTAATACATGGTGCTAAACATTGACCTAAATGATAGTATAGGCATGGCTTTTTAGGAATAGTAACACATTTTCTAAATGGATATAATTTGTTAAGAAGATCAACTGTCATTCTAGCACTATAACCATTTGGGTACGGACCGAATGCTTTTTGAGTTGGCGTATTCGATCTCATAACGATTAATCTTGGATATTCTCCTTTAGAAAATTTAATATAAGGATAACTTTTATCATCAACAAGTTTAATGTTGTATTTTGGTAAATATCTTTTAATTAAATTGATTTCTAAAATTAATGATTCTAATTCATTATTCGTAATCAAATAAGAAAAATCTCTTATTTCAGAGATTAGTAAAGTTGTCTTTTCGTTGTGGGCACCAACGAAATAAGACTTAACTCGATTTTTTAGATTCTTCGCTTTACCTACATAAATCACTTCATCTTTACTATCTTTCATTAAATAGCATCCTGGCTTATCTGGTAAAAGCGTCAATTTTTGTTTAATATCCAAATATATTCACCATTATAATTTTATCACGAACAATAAAAAAAAGAAGGGTTTACCCTTCTTATTGTGTGACAACGATTGTTTGAGGACCTTCAAAGCCTCTTATTTCTAAGTACTCAATTAACGCAGCTCTAATTTCTCTTTCTACACCAACATGGCTTGCTGGAGCCGTAATTGCTGTAACTCTGAAAGTATAGGCTATTAATGAAGATTCAACTAAGCCAGAATATGATGGTTTTTCATATTGGTTAGGATTTGTTACAACAAATTCATCACAGAATGATAAAATTGCAGCTCTTACATCTTCAACTTGAACTTTATTAGAAAGTACGATATCAACTACAGCTATTGAGGTATCTCTAGAACGGTTGATTACACTATTAATTTTACCGTTATTTACGATATAATAATCACCGCGCCAGTTTTCAATTTTAGTAGTTCTTAGTCCGATTTCTCTAACGGTTCCGACAAAACCATTTATTTCTACTGATTCACCAACACTATATGTATTTTCAAAAATATTAAATAGTCCACTAATAAAGTCTTTAACAAATTCTTGAGCTCCAAATGCTACAGCAATTCCGACAATCCCCGCACCTGTTACAAATGGAACAATATTAATACCGAATCCGTCTAGAATAATAATTAATACAATAACCCAAACAATTGATGCAACGATATTATAAGTTGCTTTTGAAATAGTTTCTGCTCTTTTGCTAACATCTACATATTTATAAGGAGAATCAACTTTAATTTCACTTAATAACGCGGCGTTATAATCATTTAAGTTTTTCTTTCTTCCTTCTTCTCTAATTTGTTTAAGTCTATCTTCTTCTGCTTTAATCTTTTTAAGTTTGCTATTCATTGCTCTTTTAATAATTTGCTTAAATATAAATAATGCAATCACTGTAATGATAATCATAAATACCGCAAATACAGCACCAATAATAATATTAGTAAATCCTGGACTAATTCCTAATCCTCCAGTATATCCAGTAACATTACCATTTCCGTCAACTACTGGTTTACCTTGCAAATAATCTCTTAAAAATTCAAATAATTTCATTTTATATCACCTTTAATTATTGAGTAAAAAAGGAGCAAGTCCCTTTTACTCAAATTCTATTTCGACGTTACCAGCAATAATTTCTTCTAAAGCTTGGCCAACACTTTTTACACATTTAGCATCTTGGATTTCTAATTCATGTTTTTCAATAATTTTTGCCGTTTTAGCTGTTGTGTATGCTAATTTATATTTTGAATCAATTTTTTTCAATAGGTCGTCTATTGAAGGATATCTCATACCATCTTTATTACTCATTATTTACCCTCCATTAATTCTAAATATTTATGTATCGTTCTTTCTGTACGAGCATGTTCTGCTCTAATAATAGCGTGAATACGATCGGCTGCGTTATTAACTTCGTCATTAACAACAATATAATCGTATTTATACGCTAGTAAATACTCACTTTCTGCTTTGTTGATTCTTTCTTGAAGTTCTTTTTCACATTCAGTTCCCCTAGATTTTAACCTGTTAATTAATGCTTCTTTTGCTGGTGGAACAAGAAAAATGAATACTGCATCTTTCATTTGACGTCTAACTTGAAGAGCTCCGTCAACTTCAATTTCAAGAACTACTTGTTTCCCTTGATCAAGTAATTCCTCAACTTTCTCTTTCGGAGTTCCGTAGTAATTACCAACAAAGTTTGCCCATTCTAAGAATTCACCGTTTTTTATTTTTTCTTCAAATGTTTCTTTGGACACAAAATAATAATCCACGCCATCTTTTTCCCCATTACGTTGTTTTCTTGTCGTCATTGAAATTGAATATACTAAATCTTGTCCCGGCATGTCAAATAAAGCTTTTCTAACTGAGCTTTTCCCAACGCCAGATGGACCAGATATAACAATTAATAGTCCGCGTTCATTTAACTTCATTCAATACCTCCCCAAACCATATTATTTATATTATAATATAAAAATCTAAAACTAACAAGAAAAAAAGCAAAAATAACGCTTTCAATGGCTTTAATCGGCTATA
>DUQW01000019.1 GCA_012837585.1 Acholeplasmataceae bacterium | reverse complement strand
CAACAATTAAAACAATTGGAATTAGCGGAGTAAATGGTCCGGCCCAAAATAAAGCTACTGCGGTACCGATAGCCACCATCGAAGGATTTCTAATTATCGTTCCCACAACAATTAAGACATAAGCCCATCCAGCAAATATCATAAGTGAGATAAACAAAGACACGACACCGCGCCATGTCTTCATTGTTTTAATTGTTTCCCATATTAATTTAAATAGGTTTACAAAAAACCTAATTATTTTTTTAATTAGAAAAATAAGGGTCACTTCCTTTGAACAAGTGGAGTTAATATTCCTTGATCGATTGCTTCTGGATATGGATATGCTTCTTCTCTAAATCTTTTGAATAAAACATAAATTAATCCTCTAGCTTCGTCAATTCTAGTAACCACACCTGGTTCTTTTTCATTAACTACTTTAATCTTTTCTCCAATTAAATATTTATCTTCTTTTTTAAGCATTTTATTCACCTCAATCTCTTTTATTATATCGTTTAATTACACTTCCAAGCAAATAAATTCGCTTTTCATTTTCTAATGTTTTTAATAAATTTAATACCTTTAACGCTTTATGATTATCAATTACTTTTTCTAATTCTTTTATATCTTCTAAAAAGAAAGGATGCCTATTATCATGTAGATGATTAATTAAAGGTAATATTTTATATTCTTTTTTCTTAATTTCCTTATAAAACTCTTTTAATAAGTAAGGCAGTTTGATTCTTCTTAATTTCTTATATTGACCGGTTAAGTTTAATGCGATTTCCATTGTCTTTTGAATTTGATCTTGAATAATATAATCAATTAAGTTATTAATTTCACTATCATCTTTTTCCCACACAATTGCATTTTTAATTAGCTCTAAACGCCATATTAAGCGGTTTTGATGTTTATTTTTCTCAGTATCATAACTAATCGCATCAGCGATTACGTTATCGATATAATCTTTAATATCTTGACCATTTAAATACATTTCTTCTAACTTTGATATTGAATTTACAATGTTTTGTGAGTATGGTTTTTCTAGATATAGCGATACTTGATTTAAAATAACTCTTTCTTCTTCTAAGTAAGCTTTAATTAATTCATAAATAGAAACTTCTTTAGTTTCTACTAATGTAGAATCTAAGGTTTTACTATCTAAAATATAAGTTTCATAAGTAATTTTATCTTTAGTTAAATTATCTAAATTTAACCTGCAAAAACCCATTTTATTATTTGAATATAGTCTTGATGTTGGGTGACCCACAACATCATTACGAATAAACTTTAACTCATGAAGTCTTTCGTTTTGGTTAATATTAATTAAATATTTATTTTTAGTTAAAGCTCTTACGTAATCATATAAAGCGTCAACTCCAACAAATAAAGTTTGTAAGATTCCGTATATGTTTAATAAAACTTCTTCTTTTGAATCATCTTCTGAGTTTAAGTAATAATTTGATATAATTTTAACTTGATTTAAAACTGATAATGACGATTCAATATATAAATTAGATTTTTTATCTATTTTATTTATTTTCGGCATTTCGTCTCATCTCCAAAATCTGATTAAATAATTTTTCACTAGATATATTAGGATATAACTTACCACATGCAAGTTTAATTCCTAATCTATTTAAAGTGTCAATTTGATCTTTAGAATTAATATTAGTCGCAATTAAGGCTATATGGAATTCTTCTAACATTTTTGATAAGTTGCCATAATATGTTTGCCACTTAATATCTGAATCATTAAAGTCAATATATAGTGCATTAAACGGATAGGTAAGAGCCATCGCTAATGCGGTTGTATCAAGTGAGATACCAGTATTTAACAGCTCATGAATCTTGTGAGCGTGGTGATGTGTTTTAATATTATTTAAATCAATTTTCAATCTAATGAATGAAAATGGAATTTTACGATCTTTAATTGCTCCAATTAAAAATGCGTTAAATGTTGGATCAACAAATGTCTCTTCACTAATTGGGATGGTAATTTTAATTAAAACTTTTGTTTCTTGACTTAACTTAACTAAAAAGTTTAAAACTTTTAAAATGTGATGTCGATCTAAATCGATAATACGATTTCTTTTTTTAGCTAACGTGATAATATAACGATTATCTAATTTCATATTTGGAATATTAATCTCTGATTCATATTGCCAAACAACAGTTTTTTTAATATCAATAATTTGAACAAATGATAACGTTAAATTTTTCTTTTCCAGTGAATCATTTAAATAATTTAAGATAGTTTGTTCAAAAGCTTCTTCTTCATAATCACTATAAGTAAACTGATGATAAGGAGTGTCTTTTCTTAATTTTGATTTTTCTTTTGCGATATCAATAAACTTAAGTAACATATCAACATTCGTTTGATTTGTTACAACCGGATATCTTAATACTCCCATTTTCACTTGGAATTGTTCATAAGGAATTGATGTAACTTGATACTTTTCTAAGTGATTGATGTAGTTTTTTAAGATATTATTAACGGCCCTTATATCGTTATAAGGCAGTGTTACCATTAATTCATTAAAATCAATGCGGTAAGTAACTCCGTCAACAAAGAAATCATCAGTAATTTTAGCGAATTCTTTAAAATACAAACTAGTATTATCTGGTCCATAAATATGACGATTATCTAAATTTAGTTCAATTGAGATGAAAGTTGTTTTTGCATTTGTTAAATCATTCATCTTTGATTTTAAATGTGATAAATTATATAAATTAGTTTCTCTATCGGTAATCGCTTTTTGTTCACTTGTTTCAAGTTCAATAACTGTTTTAGTAACATCATCAAAAACTGAAACAACTTTAATTTCATCTTCATCTAAGATTGATACTAATTTTTCTTTAATATATAAATTTTGATATTGATACTTAACTTCTTCAACTTGATTTGGACTTGATAACATCTTTCTAATTAACTCACGGTAATTACGAATATAGTCCGATTTTAATTTAGAAATAAAGTGATCAATATAAGTAGATTCATCTTCTTTTAATAATTTTTGACCACTACTATTATAAGTAGTTCTTGATTCGGTTACTATTCTAAGTGGCGCTAAATCAGAATTAATAATTTTTGATAAGAAAAAATTTTCTTTTCGGAATCCTTTGATTTTATTTTCGCGGCTAATTTTTGAATAAATTAAGGCGCCTAGTAACTTAATAAAATCATAATAAATTTCAGGATCATTAACCACTTCATCAAAGTAAACTAAAAACGCTCCTTCTTTTTCAAGTGGAATCGCATAAACATACTTAACTTCATTAGAATAAGGAAGTTGAGTAATAATATCAACGTTTTTATCGAAATCTAATGGATTAGAAAAATATTCATGCCCTTTTTCTATAACGTTACGAATAATTGTCGGATTAATTGCTTCTTCAATTAATCTTTTTTCATATAAACGTTCTTTTTTATAATGATAAAATCTTTGATCGTTTAAGTATATTACGTAATTAGATGCCGTAATATAATTATCGATAAAGATAAACAAAGTTCTTAAATAATCTCTTAAGACTAATTTTTCATTGATATTTTCAGAAAAAATGAAAATATCAAAGAAGTTTGAAATTTGTCTTTTTTCTTCAATTGAAGAAAGGGTCGCTTCCTTTTTACGCGGAACAACTTCGGTTACTTCTGCTTTTACTTTCTTTTCTTCTTTAACTGTTTCCGTTTTTTTAACTTTAGTTTCTAATTTTTTAACGCGTTTTAAGTTATCATTATAATATTTTTCTGATTGTCTAATCCCTAATTTTTTATATAAGTTAACGCAAATCTCATAAAATTCAATCCTGTCTTCTATTGAAGCATCTTCAAAAAATGGTTCGTATTCAGAATCAATAATTGTCATTTGATGATAATTTTCTTGTTCAAAATAGACTTTTAATAACGTTAAAACAGCTGGGATAACGGCTTCAGGAATATCTTTATAACTTTCAGCTAGTTCTAGTACTTTGGCCGTTTGTCCTAAACCATATAAGATATCTAATTCTTCTTTATAGTATTTTTCATTAGTGACATTTTGCATGTCATTAAAGACTTCGTAAGCTTCTAAGAACTTTTCCTTTTGAAGATAATGATGAAGTAATTCTTCATAAACTTCAATTTTAACATGATTAGGAGCTTGTGAATTTGTTACCTCAATTAAAAGATAGACATATGGTTCATTTAAAATTTTAGCTAATTTAATTTCATCAAGGATAATTAAATAATCATCTAAAATAGGACCATATTTCTTTCTTTCATCTAAGTAATATGTTAAACGGTCGTAATCTTTTTCAATTAGGGCAGCGTCAAATAGATATTTTAATAACTTAGAGTAGTGTTTTGAGTTTTCATCGGCAAAATTAGTTAAAAAGTCTTCACCTTCGGTGATGACGTTTTTTAATAATCCCAAAAAAAGTTCAACTTCAAGCATCTTTAAAAAGACTAATTCATAATCAGTTTTTGTTAGTTGAGTTTGAAGATAACTTTTAATGATCGATAAACTCGCTTCAGTTTTCTCAAGAGATAAAATATCTAATGTATTCATAACTATCCTTTCAAAATTTCAAAATGATACTTAGCTTCCTTTAAATAGTTTTCAGCAATTAGTTTAAAATCTAAGCTTAATTTAGCACTTAATCCAATATCGTCTTTATATAGTGCTACGTGGTACCACATTAAGACTTGTTGGAGTCTATAGAATCTAATTCTAAAATATTCTTCTTCGGTTGGAGTTCTTTCTAAGTAAATTGGGAGTAAATTAATCGCGTCATTAAAATCATTTTGACCAAAGACTGATACGTCATATAATGGATCATTTTGACCACTAAATTCCCAGTCTAGTAAATATAATTTATCCTCTCCAATAACAAAGTTAGATCTTTGACCATCACCATGTGTAAACACATGAGGAATATTTTGATAGTGTTTAATATAATAATCTTTCCACCAGTTTTTAATTTCTTGATATTCCAGATCATAATTTTTTGAATAGCTTTGGTATTTTTCGATCCGACCAATCGGATCGAAATCGCCGTAAGCTTTAAGATTACTATTATGAACTAATCTTAAAACTTTCGCTACTTCTTCGTAATGATCTTTAACATTTTGGGCAGTAATATATTCACCTTTAATATATTTAGAAATTTTAACTCCGGTTTTAACATTAAAGTATACTGTTTCATTAACAATTCCTAGTTTAGTTGCTTCTTTTAAGTTGTGTTCTTCGGCTTTTCTATCAACAAATATTTCGGCACCTTCGCCTAAAATTCTAATAGTATACCAATTATCATTATGTGAAATCACATATGTATAATTACTCATACCCCCTAATAGGCGGTATTCAATTTTAATTTTATCTGGAGATGTTTTAAAAACATCACTAGCTATTTTTTTAATTTTATTTTCCATCTTGTATCTTCCTTATCTCGATTTTACTTCCATCAATTACAGCGTATGTATCACCGTATTTTAATGATCCTGGATTAATGTATGTAATATTATTTATTTTTTCAATCCTTGGATTGTGAGTATGTCCGTATATTAAATAATCGGCCCTTAAGTTCTGGGCAACATATTCAATCAATTCAAAACCACTTTTAACATTTTGAGTATGTCCGTGAACAATAATAATTTTTCCTAAAGAGTTTTCTATTACTCTTATTGGTGGTAATTGAGAAAAAAAGTCAGTATTACCCTTAACTGAGACAATTTGCATCATATTTAGAGTATCAACGTGAATATTTGAATCTCCAGCATCAAGATGTAAGTCAAATGATTCTAGTTCTTGAAGTTTGATTAATTTTGAAAGATCACCGTGTACATCACTTGTTATTAATATTTTCATTTTTCTCCAGATATTCTTTAAACTTAATTAAAACTTGAGCACGATGAGAATGTTTATTTTTATAAATAGATCCTAACTCAGCTAAAGTTTTATTTTCACTTTCTATTAAGAAAATTGGATCATATCCAAATCCTTCTTCGCCTTTAATTTCGTAGGCTATTTTACCATTAATAGTTCCCTCAAAAACTATTACTTTGCCGCTTACATCGATGTATGTTAAAACACAACGAAATCTTGCATTTCGATTTTCTTTGTTTTTTAAATTTCTAAGAACTAGTAAGTTATTTTCGTGATCACCTAAACCACTATATCGTTTTGATAAAATTCCAGGTTCATTATTAAGTACTTCTATTTCTAAACCAGAATCATCAGCTAATGTCGGAATTTTATGTTTATCAAAATAGTGTTTAGCTTTCAAATAAGAGTTAGCTTCAAAAGTTTCCCCGTCTTCATCGATATCTTCAAAATCATTTATATCTTTTAATGAAATAAAATGATAATCGGGGAGTATTTTTTTAAATTCTTTAATTTTATTTTGATTGCTTGAAGCAATTAAAATAGTTTTATTCACCTAGTGTTTCCTCAAATTTACCAATTTTATCGTGTCTACCAATCACTAAAATAATGTCTCCGTGTTTTAATGTGTCAACACCCTTTGGAATAAACGAAACATCATCACGTTTAATCGTAACGATGTTTACCCCAAATTTATTTCTTAAATCTAGTTCAATTAAATTTTTACCACTATATTTACTGCCATTAACAATTAATTCGTAAACGCCAACTTGTTCATCAACCATATAGTAGTCTAAAATATTTGAGCTGATTAATTTTCTAGCAATTCTCTTACCAGTAATTTGGTTAGGGAATATTGCAAAACTAGCTCCGACTTTATAAGCAATTCTTTCTTGGTATTCACTTTCTACTTTAACTGTAATTTGCGGAACGCCTAAATCATGTAACATAAGCGTAGTTAAAATAGCATCTTCAAAATTTTCTAAAGAAATTATCGCATGGTCCGCATGCGGTAATCCTAAATCTTTTAATACTGCCTCACTAGTTACATCTCCGTATGCTGAATAATTAACTATATCCACAACTGGATTTAATTTTTCTTTTGTAAAATCTATAGCTGTAACATTACAGCCTAATCTAATTAATTCTTCTGTGATTGCAATTCCAAAAGAGTCAATTCCTATAACGACAAATGATTTCTTCTTCATAAGCCACCTCTTAATAATTTTACCATAATTTATACATGAATGTATAACTTATAGTATAATATTTATGTTATCCAGGAGGTTAATATGAAAGATTTTGACGAAAAAGATATGACAAATGAACCATATGAAGATTTCAAGGACCTAATTCCAGAAAAAACTTTAGAGGATCAACAAAAAGAAGAAAAAGAACAATTAAGAAAGAAAATGCTAGCACGACATATGATCGCGCTTCCAGTATATTTTATCGGACAATTAGTTTTAGGATTAATTATTGGATTATTAATTTTATCAATACCAGGAGCTAAAGTTGATACTTCACCAGACGAACAAGTCGTATTAGGGGTTACTACTGATACTAACGGATTAGCATTTATGAAAAATGCCTCATATGATACTTACAGTAACAAATACGGCAAGTATTTAAAAACGGTAAAATACAATGATGAATATTTAATTGTTACAAACGTTTATAATTATTCTACTTTTGAAAAAGATTGGTTAATTAAAGATGCCGAAGAAAATTTAGTAATTAATCTTGCGGTTGTTGATGAATTTATAAATGGAACTAGAACCAACTGGGATGAAAAACGAGAAATTAAGTTATACTTAACCGGTGAAGGATTTGGGGCAAGACCAGAATTTATTACTGATTATACAATATTAAATACTGAAAAATTTTTAGAACCAAAAACAGATTTATCACCAGGAGCATCAAATGTTGCATCATTTTTAATTTATATAGGTCTAACTGCAGCAGTAGTTCTTCTATTATTCCCAAATATTAAAGAAGATTTCAAAGCATTCAAAAATAAAGATGCTACAGTTATGGTCGGCATTCTTACAGGATTTGGATTTGCTTTTGCAGGTGGAATTGTTGCAAACGCTGTTAGAAATTTACTTGAGATTTTCCTTGATATTCCAGGCGGGGAAGCAGTAAACCAAATATCAATTGAATTAGCTATGAAAAGTGCTGGTGCACCACTAATGATATTATCTGCATTAATACTAGCTCCTATTGTTGAAGAATTAATCTTCAGAAAAACTATTTTTGAACTATCAAGAAATAAATGGCTAGGCCTTGTAATATCGTCTGTATTATTCGGACTAATTCACGTATCATCTGAATTAATGACATTAACTAGTTTTGGACATTTCTTATACGTATTTGTTCCATATGTGTTTATGGGCGCCGGATTTGGCGTGGCATACATTGTATATAAACAAAACGTACTTACAACCATAGGCGCACATATGCTCTGGAATTTATTTGCCATAATATCAGTATTCTTAGTTTAATTTAAAATAGCTGATAAGCATTTATTAATGCGATTATCAGCTTTTTTTATTATCAAATGAAAAAATAAAAAATCCGCAATTAAAAATGCGGATTTTATTTAATTTTTGTATAGAGTTAATTAAAGTTCGTTAAGAATTTGAACTGCTGATTTCATACGATATTCCTTCGCATAATCAAGTGCAGTTTTTCCTAATTTGTTAGGTCTTAGGCGAGTATGTGCTAAAGCAAGTACTCTAATTTCATGATAATCACGATTTAAAACAGCTAATGTTAAAGCTTGGCTCTTTTTGTGTTCTTGATAGAAAGGTTGATATTGAGTTTCCTCTAAATAACTTTGAATTTCATCACGATCATGAATAATTGCGATGTCATGAGGAGTTTCAAATCTACGGTTTTTAATATCAATAAACGCTCCTTCTTTTACTAAAAACTTAACTATTTCAAAGTTATTGTTTTTAACAGAAGAGAAAATAGGAGTTTCATATTGATCGTTTAATGCGTTAACATCTAAACCTTTTTCTACTAAGAATTTAACCATAGGTAAGCTACTTGTTCTAGTCGCATAATGAAGTAGTGTATTACCATATTCATCTTTTACAAAGTAGGACCCATTTGTTAATTCAATAATTTTAGGTACTAGTTCTACCTGTCCACCTAAAATTGCATAATGAATCAATTGTTTATCATCAGATGCTTTTCTAGTTAAAATAGTTTGCGCTTCTACTAAAAGTTTAATCATATCCCAATCGCCTCTGTGTGCAGCGATATGAATTGGAAGTTCATAACGATGGTTAGGGATATTAGGATTTGCTCCGTGAGTGATTAAAAGTTTAGCAAAATCTAAATTAGATCTTCTTACACTTTCAAAAAGCGCTGTTTCTCCAGATTCATCAATAGCGTTAACATTGATTCCCTCTTTAATTAACCATAAGACAGTTTCCGTAGAGTTACCAATGATTGCATGGTGCAATAAGGTTCTACGTTTATGGTCTAATATATTAATGTCTGTAACTTCATTTTTTAACGTGTCTAATTGGTTTTGTAATGCTAATTCAAATAATTTCATCATACTATCACCAACTATAGTTTAACATATGGGATAACGAAAGTTTTCCACACGATTTGTGGATAAGATAGCGAAAAACCAGTGTTTTTCGGGGATAAAACGCTGTTTTTGCATGAAAAAACGCCTTGCGGCGTTATAATCATTTATTTTTTGACTGCTTCTTTTAATAATTTACCAGCTCTAAATGCAGGTGTGTCTTGTGCAGGTACTACAATGCGTTCACCAGTTCTTGGATCTACACCACTTCTTTGAACACGATGACGGATTTCAAATGTTCCAAATCCTGTAATAACTACTTTTTCTCTTCTTTCTCCTAATGTTTCAGCAACAATGCTAGTAAATGCGTCAAGTACGTCTCCAGCTACTTTTTGAGTAACTCCAGCTTTTTCAGCCATTAATACAATTAATTCAGTTTTATTCATAATCTTTCCTCCTTATGATTAATCCTTATGATTAATTAATTAGATTATATCATTTTACAATTTAATATTCAAGCCTTTTTTTATTTGTTATCGCTTAATAATCAATTTAAAACGATTTTTCCTCTTTCAATTCTCTCGTTAACAAGAGGGTAATTGCTTCTTTAATATCCAAATTATGAAACAATACATGGTACGCAGTTGAGATAATTGGAAGGTCTAAATTTTTGCTTACAGCTAATTCATGAAATGCTTTAATTGATCTTACACCTTCAATAGTTTGAGTAGCTTCGCCCATTACTTGATCAAGTGGAACACCCATTCCTAATCTTTTTCCTGCTTGGAAATTTCTTGAATTTTCAGATGATGCAGTAACAATTAAATCACCTACACCAGTAAGACCGTAAGCAGTTTCTCTTTCTCCGCCCATAACTTCTACTAGTTTTACAATCTCAACTACACCTCTGGTAATTAGCGCCGCTCTGGCGTTTTCGCCCATATTAAGACCAGTCATTACACCACTTACAATCGAGATAGCATTTTTAGCAGAGCCCCCAACTTCAGCACCTACTAAATCATTACTGCTATAAACTCTAATATATTGTGTATTAGAAAAAATCTGTTGGACCTTCTTAGCAAGTTCTTCATTTTTACTAGCTGCTGTTAAAAGCGTTAATTTCCTTTGAATAGTTTCTTCGGCATGGCTTGGTCCAGTAAGAGCAACAAAGCCACCTAAATAATCTTTATCAATCTCATCTTCGACTATTTCACTTACTCTCGCAAAAGTATGTGGCTCAATTCCTTTAGATACATTAATGAAATATGTTTTTTCTGATAAAATCGTATTAATTTCTTTTAAAACATCTCTCATTGCTGCCGTTGGAACTGCTAGTAAAATATAGTTTGAATAAGTTAATACTTCAGTTAAATCATTAGTTGCTTTTAGTTTTTTTGGAATCAAACAACCAAAGGTTGGATGAATATGATTGTTGATTTTGTCTACATTTTTTTGATTTAAATCATAAATTAGAGATTCATGATTATTATCATGTAATACTTGAGCTAGTGTGGTTCCCCAAGATCCACCACCAATAATTCCTATCTTCATATTATTCTTTCTCCCTTAACGTAAATTTAATTGGTGAACCCGTAAAATCAAAATGTTTTCGGAATTCATTTGTCAAATATCGCATATATGAGAAATGAACATATTCTTCTTTATTAACAAATATTAAAAAACTTGGTGGTTTTATTCCTATTTGAGTAATATAAGAAAAATTAGCTCTTCCTCTATTGAAAATTTTTGGAGGATTTGTATATGTTGCATCAAGTAGCACTTCATTTAAAACATTTGTTGGAATATCACGGCTATAATTTTCATAAGCACGGTCAATTAACGGGAAAATCGTATCAATTCTTTGATTATATTTAGAAGAAACAAATGCAACTTCGCAATGGTCTAGAAATTGGAATTCTTCTTTAACTTTTTTTTCAAATTTCTTCATTGTACGATCATCTTTTTCAACCGTATCCCATTTATTTACAACAATAACTGCGGCTTTAAAATAATCTTGAATATATCCAGCAACATGTTTATCTTGAATAATTATTCCTTCTTCAGCATCAAGGACTAATAACGCGACATCGGCTCTCTCAAGAGCTTCTAGAGCCCTTAGAACACTGTATTTATCAGTATCCTCATAAACTCTTCCGCGTTTTTTAATCCCGGCCGTATCAACGACTCGATATCGTTTTCTGTTCTTCATAAACGTAGTATCAATTGAGTCTCTAGTAGTTCCTGATACATCTGATACAATAACTCTGTTTTCTCTTAAAATTGCATTAGTTAAACTTGATTTACCAACGTTTGGTCTACCAATAATTGCAAAAGTAATTGCATCATCATCAATCTCTTTTGATTCTTCAGGCATATGCTCAATAATTTTGTCTAATAAGTCCCCTATACCAATACCATGATGAGTACTAATTGGGATTGGATCACCTAATCCTAATGAATAAAACTCAAAAGCGTTACCTTGATGGACAACGTCATCGATTTTATTTACCACGAGCAATACTGGTTTTTCAGTTTCATAAAGTAAGCTTGTAATGTAGTAATCACTGTCAATAACCCCCAAAAGTCCATCAGTTAACATTATAATTAAATCAGCTTCATCCATGGCAATGTAAGCTTGTTCTTTGATTTCTTCTAAAAAAGGGGCATCGCTTAGTTCGATTCCCCCGGTATCAATAATACTAAATTGTCTAGTTAGCCACTCAGCCTTGCCATATAAACGATCTCTCGTGCTTCCTGACTCATCATGAGTAATGGCTTGTCTGCGCCCAACTAGTCTGTTGAAAAGACTAGATTTGCCGACATTTGGGTGGCCAACAATTGCAACTTTAAACGACATTATTGGCTCCTTAATTAATGATTATTATTTATTTAAAATGTCACCAATTGTAAATCCGCTTTCGTCATCTTGTTCAGCTAAATGTTTTTGAACTTCTTGACGTGCTGCGATTTCTTGAACTCTCTTTAAAGATAGTTCTAATATCCAAGATCTACGATCTACTTTAATCGCTACCGCTTCTACTACGTCGCCAGCAGCAAAGTATTCTTCAGGTCTACCTTTTTCAAGTCCCATTTCATCATTTGCAATAGTTCCTTCGACACCTTGAACTTCTACTACAACATGATCTTCAGCGAATCTTAAAATCTTAGCATCAGTAATTTGTTCTCTTCGAATACTTACATTTTTCCAAGGATCATCTTCTAATGCTTTTTTCGATAAGTTAATTCTTTCACGTTTTTTATCAATTTGAATAATTGCTAAATCAACTTCACTTCCGTGAACTACGTGTGCATCAAAGTTATCGTTTGGATTCCATGAATATTCGCTTCTATGTAATAATCCTACTACATCTCTTGCTACTTCAATACGTAATCCAAATGGTAATTTTTGAACTACTTTACCAGTTACTTTGTCGCCAACTTTATGAGTTGCCACAAATTCTTCAAATGGAGTAGGAAGTAAAGCTTTAACAGATAAGTCTAGGCGGTTACCTTCTTTTTTGATAACTTTAACTCTTACTTCATCACCAATTGATAATACGTCTTCTAATTTATCAATACGGTAGTGAGAAACTTGTGATATCCTTAAAAGTCCCATAACATGTTCAAATTTTACTGTTGCCGCATGTGGTTCTAATTTATCAATAGTTCCTACTAATATATCACCAGTATTAATTTTATCAAGTTCTTTTAAACGAAGTTCCATTCTTTCTTCATATGCAGCTTGGCGTTCAGCTTCAAAGATTGGTTTTCTTGATGCAATAATATTTGGACGACGGCTACGTCCTCTAGCTGGCTTAATTTCACTAACAACTACTTCTAAATCAGTGCCTATTAATTCATGACGTTTATCATATAATTCGTGATCTAGTAAGCTCTTAGGTAAAAATAACTCATAAGCATGATAAGTTAAAACTAATCCACCCTTGTTAGCGGCTTTTACCTTAGTAGTAATTGTAGTTTCATTTTTTAAAGCGTCTTCTAATTCTTGAAGATGCTCTTCAGAAACCATGCCTAGTCTTGATAGCAAAATTAAAGCTGGTTCATCTTGAACCTTTTTAATTTCAGCTGTAACCATGTCTCCTACTTTAACGCCTAATTCTTTAAACCCTTTAACAGGTTTCTTTGTATACTGCTCTAAATAAATTCTTCCTTCTGTTTGAGCGTGAAGGTCAAGTAAAAGTAGTTTATCGTCAATAATTTCTACTACTCTGGCAGTTACTCTTTGACCTTGTCTTGGAACGTTTACTTTAAAATCTTTTAAATCGTCCATGCTCATTTCATCAAACTGACTTGTATTTTTGTTTTTTAAGTCCATAATCATTCTCCTCTTTTATCATTAATTAATTTAATAATGGCTTTTATTGTTTCATCGATTGACATATCACTTGTATCAAGTAAGATTGCGTCATCGGCTTTAATTAGTGGTGATTCTTTTCTTGTAGAATCTTTTTTATCTCTAATTTGTAAATCTTCTTTAACTTTATTTAGATCAACTTCTTTACCAGAGTTAATAAAATCTAAATAACGTCTGCGAGTTCTTTCATCGACTGATGCGATTAAAAATATTTTTAAATCAGCCTCAGGCATCACAACAGTTCCAATATCTCTACCATCTACAATTACATTTCCAACGCTTGCCGCTTTCTTTTGAAGAGCAACTAGCTCACGTCTAACACTTGGAAATGATGATACTAGTGAAACATTTTCGTTAACGATTGGTTCTCTGATTGCTTTTGAGACATCCTTACCATCAACAAACATTTTTCCGTTATGATATTTAATATCTAAATCTTTAACGAATGAATACTGTGATTCATCTTCAAGATTGATTTTTCTTTCTAAGGCGACTAAAGTAACAGCTCGATACATCGAACCAGTATCTATGTGATTCCAGCCTAATTCTTTGGCCAGTCTTGCTGAAATTGTACTTTTTCCCGATGCCGCTGGTCCATCGATTGCTAATTTAAATCCCATAAAAATCCTCCAACTCTAATAATAATTATACCATACTTTGTATGTATAATTCATTTATAATCCGTCTATAAGTTTTTTAAATACTTAATTTCATGTATTTTTAGTCTACGGTAATAGCCTCTACCGACACCTTCGGTAGTTAAATTAGCGATTCTAATACGAGTTAAATTAATAACTGGATGCCCCGCAGCTTCAAATATTTTTCTAACTTCTCTATTTTTTCCCTCAGTTAAAGTAATTGACATTAATGTCGTTTGAAACTCTTTATCTAACTCAACAATTCTAACTTCTTTAGGTATTGCTAGATATCCATCGTCAATAACGACGCCTTTTTGAATTTCTTTAGCTTTATTTCTAACAACTATTCCTTTAACTCTAGCTAAATATTCTTTTTCAACTTCATGTTTTGGGTGGGTAAGCGAATACGTTAAATCACCATCATTAGTCAAAATAATCAATCCGGCAGTATCGCTATCTAATCTTCCAACCGGATAAATTCTTTCTTTAACATCTTTTTGATCAATTAAATCTAAGACGGTTTTTCTACCTTTTTCATCGCTAACAGTTGAAACATAACCTTTAGGTTTGTTTAAAAGTAGGTATACTTTATCCTCTCTTACTACTAATTCATCATTAAAAAAGATCTCATCAGTATCACTAACTTTAAATCCTAATTCAGTTACTACTACACCGTTAACTTTGATTTGCCCAGAAGTAATTAATTCTTCAGCTTTTCTCCTTGAGGCAATACCCGCTTCGGCAAGTGCTTTTTGTAATCTCATCATTTAACACCACCTTTTATTATTATACAATAATTTAACCATTAATGGTTAATGTAATTGTTTTCTTGGCAAAATAAAAGCCGCTAATTTGTTTAGCGGCTCAATTTACTTATTTATGTCTAAATACTATATACTCCAAAAGAACCATTATTAATAGCCCTGCTAATAGAATTACCCAGTGTGTGAAAAACGCTATAACAATACCTTGTAACACATATAATCCAAAATAAATATAATGTTTTAACTCTAATTGTTTAAAACTTTCTACTTCACTAATAATCAATACTAATAGTGATGCAAAAATCGAAATATAAAATGTTAATGTTAATCTTTCAACAATTGATTTGGTTGTTTCAACTTCAACACCATCGACCACTACAAAATCTCTAACATAATATGCACCTACAAGTAATACTCCGGCAACTGCAAGTGCAACCACTAGTGATCCTAGTACAATTCTAATAATTTTAGCTTTCATAACTTCATCCTCAATTCATTTTTATTTTACATCTTTATTTTAATATATCACATCAAATCTAGTTAATCAATAAATGACTCAAACT
>DUQW01000099.1 GCA_012837585.1 Acholeplasmataceae bacterium | reverse complement strand
CTTTTTCGTTAATTTCGATAAATTCTGGTCTTATTCCAATTACAAAATCATTATCATCTATTTCTTTTTCAACTAATAATGTTTCTTGATCATCTACTTTTGGAATAGGGTATTCAAATACGACATCTTTATTAACTTTTTCAACGTCATAAATAATTTTGGTTTCTTCATCTTCTTTAATTGACTCTTCTAACCACTTATTGTAATTAATTGGTTTTGTTGGAAAATTTAATTTGATAATTATCATTTAGGATACTAAGTGATACATGATCTTTTTCAATTTTTCCTACTGCTTCTATAAAGTTAATTGATGGGTTACCAACAAAGTCTGCAACAAAGATATTTCTTGGTTTTTCATAAATTGTTAGTGGTTCATCATATTGTTGTAAAAGGCCGTTATCTAGTAGGCAAATCTTTGTTGCTAGTGTTATAGCTTCTAATTGGTCATGAGTTACATAAATAAATGTAGATTGAGTGTTTAAATGAAGTCTTTGTAACTCACTTCTCATCTCAAGACATAACTTAACATCTAAGTTAGACAGTGGTTCATCCATAAATAAAACTTATTTATGCAAGCGCTTACTTGATTATTCTGACAATGTTTTTTTATGCGAAATAAAAGTTATTTTATTTATTTGATTGTTTATAATTTACATATTCTTTTGTATAACTACTTTATACAAAAAACACCCCAGTTTTTTTGGGGTGTTATCTGTTTAAATATGCTTATTAAATTTTACCAACTAAGTCAATACCTGGAGTTAATGTATCATCTCCTGGTTCCCAGTTAGCTGGACAAGCTTCGCCGCCATTTTCTTCAATGTACTGAGCAGCTTTTACTTTTCTTAGTAAGTCTTTAGCGCTTCTACCAATTCCCATATCGTTTACTTCAAAAGCAACGATTTCTCCTCTTGGGTTAATTACAAAGCTTGCTCTTAATGCTTGCCATGGTCCTTCTACTAATACGTTAAGTGATCTTGATAGTACACCAGCTGGATCAGCTAACATCGGAAACTTAATTTTTGCAATTGATGGCGAAGTATCAAACCAAGCTTTATGAACATAGTGAGAATCAGTTGAACATGAATATACTTCACATCCAATTGCTTGAAAATCTTTATAATAATGAGCTAGATCTTCTAACTCAGTAGGACAAACAAACGTGAAGTCTCCTGGATAGAAAACTAACACAGACCACTTTCCTAAGAAATCTTTGTTTTCAACTTCAATAAACATATTGTTGTGAAAACCATCTAACTTAAAATCAATTATTTTTGTACCTATTAATGACATATAAACACTCTCCTTTTTTATTATTTTATAATCATTATTAAAAACTCAATTAAATTTGGTATTTAGGAAGTGCAACAAACACATGAATTAATAATAGTGCAATTGCTGCTACTATAATAATTATTGAATATAAATAATGCCCTTTTCTTATTCTTATTTTTGGATTTATAACAAAATACAAAAATGATACAAGTCCTAAGAAAATAGCAATCGAATATGGATATATTCCAATTTTCATAATTGATGGGATTAAATCAACACCATCAATTAGTTTTACAACAAATGCCCTAAAACCTTCTGAAATCCAAATTAATCCAATCGAAATTAAAGTAACTATTAATATTACTATAAATCCAATTACAATAATTATCATTTGTATTAGTGGAGCAATAGTTGTAAAAAAACCTATTACTAAACTAATAGTTGCAAATACTTGAACAAACACCATTAGTTTTCCAACCTTAGTTAATGGTGCTTTTTCTAATTGTTCGGCCCTTTCAAGATCGTTCATTGAAAATACCGCCTTTTTTTACTACATTTATTATATCAGTAAATAGATAAAATACATATAAGAGTGCATAAATTAGTTCAAATGTGGTAATGATAATAAAAAAACAAGCTCGTATTGAGCTTGCTTAATTAAATACTACTTGTGTTATTATACGTTCACGTATACGAATGACTGTGGTGCAAAATTTATACCGAAATCACTTAACTCCATTGGTTCTTCATATTCATCTACTTTGCCTAATTTATATGCATATGCTATTTCTCTGTCCTCAAAATATTCATCATAAAATACTTTATCAATACCAGATTGTTGTGCGGTTTCGTTCCATAAATCTTCTGGTTTCATCTCAAGGATACTAACTATCTCAACCTCAGCAACTACTTTTTTTGTTGGATATGTTGAATAAATAATTAAACTATTGATTTTTTGTTTTGCGGCTTTAGTTCTAAATTCATACTTTTTTGTACCATTCAAGATTTTTTCGACATGTTCTGGATTGATTGAAATTAATATTTTTCTCATAATTATTTCTCCTCACTTTTATTAATCAGTTTTTGAAAAATGTTTTCATCCAATTGATGAAATGGTCTAGGACCTTTATTTTTCTCAATTATATTTAAATCGTATAACTCTTGTAAAATTATTTTGTTGTTAAATGGTTTTAAGTAAAGTAATTGAACTACTTTTCTCCACTTGTTTTTATTATAAAACATTTTTAGAGATTCTTCATCAAAAACAGATTTATTTTTGCATAAATTTAAATATTCTTCTAGACTTTTCGGATTAACTATGTTTTGTAAGATAGCCATTCCTGATATAACTGAACTGTATCTTCTAGGATATCTATCACCGCTTCTATAAATCAAAATTAAATCACCCGGACGAGCTTTAATTTTGTATGCACTACAAACATAAATCTTTTCAAGAGAATATCTATGAGCTAAATTCTCTTTATATAAACTCATATTTTCATTCTTTAAGATTGAGTCTGGGAATAAATCAGTATGATATTCAGAATCTATTGGCAAAATAAAATAATTGGGTTTGGATTTATATAAAGGAAAGTTAAATTTAGGATTTTCTTTCTTATTATATATTTTCATCTCTTTAGTTAATACAAGCTCATTTGTTGATTTTTTATATCCGTGTTTAAGAAATCCCCACTGCATCATGAATTTCTTTAACATTATTACTTCTTGTCTTTTGTCTTCAAATAATGTTACATAAATTTCATCGACGTCACTCTTAAGTGCATTATCAAAAATAATTTTTAAAAATCTCTCACTTAATCTAAACCCGCTTCTGATAATTTTAAATGTTCCAATCTTTAATCTTTTTTTTGGTGTTAATACTGGTTCAATATCGTAATAATTTTCGTTAATATCTTCTATCTTTAAATATAAAAATCCAATTATTTTCCCGTCTTCTTCAAAAACATAAGCATCTTCGTTATTTTTTTTGATAAACCATTGTTCAAAATTTTCATAGTCCTCTTTTAAAGACTCAAAAAATTCATTTGTTATATCTATTTGACCAAACTTTTTAAGCTGAACAGATAACATATCGTAACTTATTAATTTTGGATATTCTTGTTCAATCAATTTTAACATGTTATCTGGAGCAAATACTCGATCAGTTAAGTATAAATCTTGAGCTTTTTTTATAATTGTTTTATCATTTGTCACTAAAAAATCAGCAACTCCGGAATATACTTGGTAAAGTATATTATTGTCTATCTCGCTATTATAATCTTGTCTATACTTAGATACTACCAATTCAAAAAATTCATCTCTACCGGTATTAGGTATAATAGGTTGGTATGAGATAATTTTTGTTAACATGCTATCTCTTAGTTCCTCATCGTGATATTTTTCAATTTCTTCTATAGTTCGAGGATGTATTAATTTTGTAACTTTTATTTTATCGAACATATTATATAACGTTGCCACAGTAAAACTAGTTCTGCGATGACTTTCTCTATAAATAATCATGTTTGTGTCTAAAAGCACTCTACTGTCAACAAGAATCGGTTTTATAGGACTTATATCAAAAACAACTATTCCATACTTCTTTACAAGCTCATCTGAATAATATCCTTGACATTCTTTTAGAAGAACTTCAAAAGTTGTGTTAGTTAATCCAAAATCCTTCATCCAAAATTTTTTTAGTGCTTCTTCCCAATTTTTATATACTTGAATACCATTAACAACAACTTTTACGAATTGTTC
Source organism: Acholeplasmataceae bacterium (assembly GCA_012837585.1). Lineage (GTDB taxonomy): Bacteria > Bacillota_I > Bacilli_A > Acholeplasmatales > Acholeplasmataceae > DUQW01. The sequence goes on along the minus strand of DUQW01000099.1, from coordinate 358 downwards.
ACGATCCTCATTAGAAATTAGCAAAAGAGTATCTCCAATTTTGATATTTTGTCTAAATTCGTCGAATAGTCTATATTCTCTTTGTTTTATATTCTCTTTTATTAGGTCAATATATTTAGTATATATTTTCATTCGATGGACTGCCATAAAACCACTCCATTTCTTTATAGTATTATATCATTTTATTGGTTTTATTAAAAGATATTTTTATTTTATTATCGCATTAAAATATAACTAAAAGCGGAATAAATTCCACTTGGGGCGATTTTTAAAATCGCCTTTTCTTTTTTTCTTTAATATCTTATAATGAAAGTATGAATATCAATAACTATATCAAATATCATTATAAAGATGCCTT
>DUQW01000098.1 GCA_012837585.1 Acholeplasmataceae bacterium | reverse complement strand
TAAGATTAGAGTTTTTCTTAGTAGCAATCGGATACAATTTATCGAAATACCACAATAAAAAGTATCGAATCATAAACTAATTTATCCACAATAAAACACCTATTTAAGCTAAAGCTTCTTTTAGTAAGGCTAAAAATAGGTGTTTTTTAGTAGAACTACGATATTTTCTATCTAAAAAAGAAAAAAGGACTGTAAAGTCCTAAGAAGAAAAATTAATTCTTCATTTCTTTACAGCCCCCTTCTTGTTAGATTTTGTAATAGATATATTAAGATTACCTGCGATCAATAGGTTCCGTAACTTTAGTAATTAAGTTCAAACGATAGAACCTTTTTGTTGTTTTACTATAATAATACAAATAATCACCAGCGATATGCATTTCTATCGCTAATCCATCGCCGTCTTTGCTTTCATATAATAAAACTTCTTCAGTTCCGTCTATTTTTACTTTATAGACACCATTTTTCTTAGCTGATGATGTCGTTTCATTTGTATAATAAATATAGCCGTCTTTTAAAATGAAACTAATTGGATCGATGCTAGATATTAATCTTGTATCCTCGGTTCCATCTAATTTAATATGAGATAGATATTTATAGACTAATCCGACTTCGCGATAATACATCTTGTCACCAGCAATTACAAACCAGTCGGTTTTTTTAGTTCCTAACCTAGCCATATTCTCTAGCTTCCCGTCTGCCGCAATGTCAGCCGACCAAATTTCATCAACGCCGGCACCCTTTATAAAATAAAGTTTGTTGTTATGAATAGTTAAATGATGAGAGTTATATTCGTAAACTTCTTCCTCAATTGATAAATCGCTTAACGATAATCTAACAATCGCAGTTCCAACACCTGTAGCGTTACCCTTAACGTAGTACAAGTTATCGTTATGAATAACGACATCTCTTGCATCATTTTTAGAAATCATTTGTGGTAAACCGCCTTCTCTTAGGTTAACCATATATAAATCATTATTTACTAACCAAGTTACAGCGTTGTAATATAAAATACCGTTAATAATAGAAAATGATTTAACTGTTTCGCTCGTTACTCTAATATTTTTATTAGTTTTAGTATCATAATAGAATAATGCGCCATCAATTGAGTTGTTAATATAGTAAATGCGATCATTCCAGACAAAGCTTTCAAATTTAGAGTTAAGTTGAGTTGAAGTATCTTCTGGTGGAGTAAAACCTTCCATCAAATCAACATAAGTTTTATCATTAACATTAAATTTTAAAACATGACTATTAGCAACATTATAAAATAAAATGGTGCTGTCGTTTAAAGCATATAACGATGAGACATTATATTCAGTATCATATAATTTTTCACCTGGTAGATTACTATCTTCGGTTTTTAATCTCGATACACGATATAATCCTTTGCCAAAGATTTGAGTATTAATCATATCATGATTTGAATAGTAAATATAATTACCAGCAACTGTTAAAAATTTGGCATTATCGCTTGTTAATTTAATAACGTTTCCTGTTAATAAATCCAATTTTGATAAATAATCACCAGCCAGTTTATTAACAGTAAAATATAATGAATTGGAGTGATGAATAAGTTCTTTTATTTTTTCATCAAGAACAAGTGTGCCTGTGCTTGATGAAATAAGTTTGCTAATTTTATATAACTTATAATCTTCTTTACCATTAGCAAAGTAAAGATCATTTCCAACTAAAGTTAAAAATTTAGCTTTTCCTTCAAATAATTGAACAGGGACTGGTTCTTCGGCGGTTAAATCTAATTTATAAATGCCAGATTTTTCATTAGTTAAGCGGTTAACAACATAATATAAAATGTCACCCTCTGAGATTAAATATTCAGCATTAACACTTAAAATAGTTTGGGAAGATGTCCCGTCAAAAGATTTGATAGATGAGGATAATAATCCTTGTGAAACATAATATAGTTTTGCATTAAAACTCGTAAAATGCTTGGCATAATCATAGTTTACTCTAGTTAATTTATCATTTTGGTGTTTATATAGATAATCATTATGTAACCCATTATTAAAATAGATTGCATTGTTAAAAGATGTGATGAACCATTCTTTATCCTGTGGTTTTATTGTTAAATTAGCGACTAGAACTAACGTTCTATATCCTAATTTAGAAAGAGTTGCTTTAACTTCATATTTTCCTGTTTCAATGGCTTTATTGTTACCGTTTGGAGTATCAACTGAGCTATATTCAACT
>DUQW01000097.1 GCA_012837585.1 Acholeplasmataceae bacterium | reverse complement strand
CCTAAAAAACCTGTAACTAAACCTAAGCTGCATATTTGTGAACAAATAGAAGAATCCTTTGACTTTAAGGTAGTTCAAGAAGAAACAATTAAAGGAATTACAACATTCACTGTATATGCCGATAAAGAAATGAAGTTAGCTAATTACGGATTTGATTTTAATGATGCCTACGAGGAGTGGAAAAATGATCACGAGCCGTCAAAATGAAACAATTAAAAAATATCTAAAACTAAAACAAAAAAAATATAGAGATTTAGAATCTCAGTTTTTAGTTTATGGTGATCATTTAATTGAAATGGCTTTAAAAAGAGGTAATATAGAGTTAATAATTACTTCAAATGATAAAAAGGAAGGATTGTTAGTTTCTAAATTGATTATGGATGAGTTTAGTCAAACTGAGACAACCTTCGATTCACTTGCAGTATGTAATAAAGTTAATAATCAAATTAAATCTGATAAGATCTTAATTTTAGATGATATCCAAAATCCAGATAACGCAGGAGCGTTAATTAGAAGCGCGTCAGCATTTGGATTTAGACATATTATTTTTAGTTTAAAAAGTGCTGATTTTTATAATGAAAAAACTATCCGCGCTTCTCAGGGAGCGATCTTTGATGTTTATCATGAAAGAGTTGATTTAGTTAGTAAAATAAAACTATTAAAAGAACAAGGTTATTTAATTGTGGGAGCTACTGCACATGGTAATTCTTTAATTACTAAAACTAGCGATAAAGTCGCGTTAGTTTTAGGAAATGAAGGCGCAGGCATTTCAAGTAAGATCGAAGCTTTATTAGATTTAGAAAACACGATTAAAACCGAAAACGTTGAAAGTTTAAACGTTTCAATTGCCGGTAGTATTTTAATGTATGAATGGAGTAAATAATGCAAATAGCTAGTTATTTCGATTATTACAATTGGACACTTGATAAACAAATCAAACTCTTTAAAGATAATGAGCTTGATTATTTTATCCTAAGAAAAGTAAATGGATTAGGCTTTACAAATTATTTAAATAAACTTAATGAAGTTGAGTTTAAATTAAAAAAAATAAAAGTCGGTTTTTTTGATCCACTTTTAGCTCCAATTGATTTTGATTATGAAACGAATATAAATAATTTAAAACTAGCCGTTAAATTTGCTAAAAGAGTAAAAACTAAAAATATCGTTATTTTAATTAAACCGTTTAATAACAAAACTACAACTAAAGAACTTAAAGCGTATTTAAAAGATATCTTAAAGATAACTAAAAGATTAAATGTCTTTATTAAACTTGATAATCAAAATGATATGTTTATCTTTCATAAGATTGCTAATGAGATCAAATTAAGAAAAATTAAATTAATCTTTAATCCCGCAACTATTTATTTAAAAAATAATTCACCAATTAGTTCATATTCACTAATTAACCGTAAGATGGGCTTATTTGAAGTAGCCGATGTTAGCGAAGACGGAGAAGATATTTTAGTTGGACACGGAGTAATTGATATTAAACAATTATTTAAATACTTATATTTAAGTAGATATAAAGGATTAGTGACTCTTAACTCTAATTTAGAAACTGTTTTTAAAAACTTTGGAGTTAATCCGTTAGATGTTAAAAAGAAAGAAAAAAGAGAAAACTTAACTAAGTATCTAGAAACAATTCAAAAGATGGGTTATGTTTTATATGATAAAGAAAACGAAGTTTCATTTGAAGATATTATTTCTCATCAAATCAAACTTCTAAAGATTGTTTTTAAATAAAAAAAGACCCCATTAGAGGTCTTCATCATGAACTACTTCAAATGCTGGCGAAGCATTTTCTAGTTTATCAAATAATTTTGAAACAAATAAAATTCCTTCTAAGTGGTCGAACTCGTGTTGGAAGACAATTGCTGGATAACCACTTAATCTTAATTTATTTGGTTTAGCTTGATTAGTTTTTGGATCGAAATCTAAAAACTCAATTTCAATTTCTTTAGCTCTAGGTGTTAGGCCTTCAGTTTCATAATCAACACTTAAGCAACCTTCACCACCAGGTAGAAAAATTAACTCTTCACTTTTATAAGTAATTACTGGGTTAATAACGACATAAGAATACATCTCGCCCATAAAATTAAAGTGAACAGCAAACATTCGTTTTAAAATGTTTATTTGCGGAGCAGCAATTCCAACTGCGGCTCTTAAGTTATATTTATCAGCGATTTTAGGATCTTGTGAGTTTACGACAAATTCATGTAAATCGCGTGCTAAACGTTTATCACTAAAAGAAAGCGGCAGTTTAACCGGCTTTGATACTTTTAATAGATTTGGATGTCCATCTACAATAATATTACGCATTGTAATCATTTTATCACCATAAATAATTATATCATAAGGAGGCATATAATATGAGTAAAAAGGCAATCATCTACACTTCATACCATCATAATAATACAGTTAACTTATTAAAAGATGCAGTTAATGAACTTGAATATGATTGGTATAATTTATTAAGGGATAAAGATGTAAAAATTCCCATAAATGATTATGAAACAATTATTTTTGCCTCAGGAATATACTATTCCAGAATGCATAAAATAATGGTTAGATTTTTACTTGAAAACAAAGACGAACTTGAAGAAAAGAAAGTTTTAGCGGTTATTACCGCTGGTAAAAATCCAAGTGGATATGCCAAAAGAGTCAAAACTCATTTTAGAAACTTAGGTATTTTAAATATCCACGTTTTCTCATGTTTGGCTTTTGATACTTATGGACCACTTAAATTAATTGGTGGAGTTAACAAAGGAAGACCAAATAAAGGTGATGTTAGTAAATTAACTAGCTTTTTAGAAGAACACATATGATAAGACTTGATCGACTACTCGTTAACATGAAGTTCGGCTCAAGAAAAGAAGTTCAAGACTTGATTAAAAATGGCGAAGTTTATGTTAATGGTAAAATTGAAACTAAAAAAGATCGAAAACTAAATCCAACAAATGATAAAGTTGTGGTTTTAGGTGAAGAGTTATATTATAAAGATGAAATTATTTTAGCGGTAAATAAACCAATCGGTTATTTATCCGCTAATATAGACCCTATGCATCCAGTAATAATAGACCTGTTAAAAGAACCATACCATCGTCATGATTTTAAAATTGCCGGAAGACTAGATCTAGATTCACAAGGATTATTAATTCTTACTACATCAGGACATACCGTTCATGAAATAACTAATCCTAATAAAAAGATAGTTAAAACTTATGAAGTTACCACAGATGAAATAATTGATATTAAAATGTTAAATCGTCTTTTAGAACCGATTAAAATATTAGATGGTAATAATGATTCTTATATCACTAAAGCTTTAGAAGTTAAACTATTAAGTGATAAAATGGCATTAATATCACTTGACGAAGGAAAATTTCATCAAGTAAAAAGAATGTTTCGGGCAATTGGTTATGAGGTTATAAACTTAAAAAGAATTAAAATTGGTAAATATTTAATGCCAAATATCAAGCCTGGAGAGTATCTTGAAATTAAAAAAGATGATATATTGTAATAGGGGGAGATACATATGACCAAAGAAAATCAAACAGAAAGAGTAGCTTATATTATTTCATATTCTAGCAAGGCTATTTTTAAGCGACTTGAAAAAATGCCAGTTAAAATATCTTATGTATCAGAAGCTAACAACCAAGTATTAGTTTATTTTGATAAGAGATTTGTTGGTGATATTGAAAATAAATTAAAGAAAGCTAAAGGATTTGTTAGTATGGAAGAATCCGCTTTATTCCAAGAAGAAGTATTAAATTTTTAAGTATATTTATATAAATATAAAAATATTTAAGGGTGTTAAGTGTTTTTACTTGACACCTTTTATTTTATTTAGTATCATATAGTAGTAAAAATTATTAAAGGAGTGAAATAAATATGGCAGTTAAAATTAGATTACAAAGATTTGGTGCTAAAAAAAGACCATTTTACCGTGTAGTTGCAAGCGAATCAACAAGAGCTAGAGATGGTAAGTTCTTAGAAATCTTAGGAACATATAATCCACTTGAAGGCGAAGTTAAAGTTGACGCAGAAAAAGTACAAAAATGGTTAGACAATGGTGCACAACCAACAGACACTGTTAAAAGCTTACTTAAAAAACATAACGTATTAGAAAAATAAGAAAAGGGGGATTATCAAAATGGCAATAGATTTTGAAAAACTAGTTAAAGATATTGTTAAGCCATTAGTAGTTTACCCTGATGATGTTTTGGTAAAAGTTTTATCAGAAGATGATGACTCTGTAGTAGTTCAATTACTAGTTCATCCAGATGATTTAGGTAGAGTAATTGGACGTGGTGGTCGTACTGCAAGTGCGATTAGAACTATATTATATGCTGGTGCGACTTTAGAAAATGTTAGAGTCAAACTAGATATAGATTCGTATTAAGATATGTACCGCGTAGGTAAGATTGTTAATACGCATGGTATTAAAGGTGAAGTAAAGGTTATGTCAACTAGTGATTTTGACAGGTTTAAAAAAGGTAACACGCTTTATTACTACAATAAAAAAGAAAAAGTTAACTTAAAAATTAAATCAGTTAGAATGCAAAACGAAATATTTCTAATCAAGTTTGAAGGATTTAATTCTTTAACAGAAGTTGAAGATTTAAAAGGATTAGAACTATTTACAAGTGATAGACCTGAACTAGAAGAAGATGAATATATTAAAGAAGATCTAATTGGACTTTCGGTATACTCAACTGAAGGTGAGTTAATAGGTAAAGTTATAGATCTTAGATTTTTGCCATCACAAGAACTACTTGTAGTTAAAGGTGAAGGCAAAAAAGAGATATTAATACCATTAATTGCGGAGTTTGTAGTAAGTATTAATGATAAAATTATTGTCAAGGTAATTGAGGGATTAATATGATTGTAGATATCATTACCATTTTTCCAGAAATGTTTAATGACTTCCTATCGACATCGATTGTTAAAAGAGCAATTGAAGATGGACATGTAACAGTCAATTTACATGACTTAAGAGAATATTCTCATAATAAACACCGTAACATTGATGATACTCCGTATGGCGGAGGAACTGGCATGTTAATGGCGTTTCCACCTTTTTATGATGTCATAACTAAATTAAAAAAGGAAAACTCTAAAGTTATTTATTTATCACCTCAAGGGAAACTTTTAGATCAACCAATAGTTTTCGAAATTGCTAAATACGAACACTTAATTTTAATATGTGGACATTATGAAGGAATTGATGAAAGAGTCTTAAATTTCGTTGATTTAGAGATTTCTATCGGGGATTATATCTTGACTGGCGGTGAATTAGCAGTAATGGTATTAGTTGATGCTGTTACTAGATTAATTCCAGGTGTTATTACTGAAGAGTCAGTTATGGAAGACTCTTTAACTGATGGGTTATTAAAATACCCGCAATATACAAAACCGAGAACATATAAAGGTTTTGGGGTTCCTGAAGTTTTACTTTCGGGACACCACGAAGAAATTAATAAGTGGCGCAAACGTGAAAGTTTAAAAGCGACTTTAACTAAGAGACCAGATCTCTTAGAAAAAAAGTCTTTAACTGATGCGGAACTTGAAATAATTAAATCTATTAAAGATAAATAAATATTATGTTATAATATTAAATGTATGAAAAAATAGCACGGTGGTCCGCTGTCAAATACGTGATACGAACATCGGAAGTATAAGGAGTGAAATTTATGTCAAGACCAAAAGGGCAAGCTTTAATGGAAGCTGTTACTAATGATTATTTAAAAACAGATATTCCTGAATTTAATGCTGGAGACACGGTAAAAGTTAACGTTTTAATTCGTGAAGGTAACCGTGAAAGAGTCCAAGTATTTGAGGGTCTCGTGATCAAAAGACAAGGTGGAGGAATCGAAGAAACATTCACCGTACGTAAAGTATCTTACGGAATTGGAGTTGAAAGAACATTCCCTGTTCATTCACCATCAATTGCGTCAATCGAAGTTGTACGTCGCGGTAAAGTTAGAAGAGCGAAACTTCACTACATTCGCAAATTGTCTGCGAAAGCGGCTAGAATCAAAGAAAAAAGATAATTTTAGCATTAGTAGGAAGAAGGCAAAAGCCTTCTTTTTTCTTTGATTTTAGTGATAATTATCTAATTTTTACCAAAATATAGTATAACTGTAACTAAAAATGAAAAACTTTCAGTAAATAGCAAAGTATTATTGAAAGCATTTTCAATGTATGTTATAATTATAATGTAAAAATTTCGGAAAACAGAGGTATAAATTTATGTCAAATAACGTTACTATATATGATGTTGCTGCTGCATCGGGGTATTCACTAGCTACTATTTCTAGAGTTTTAAATCATCCTGAGAAAGTTAAACCAGCAACTAGAGAAAAAGTCTTAAAAGTTATTGAAGAATTGGGGTATCGCCCTAATATGGTTGCAAGGGGACTTGCATCAAGAAAAACAACTTCAGTTGGCGTGATTATCTCAGATATCACTAGAGCGTCTGTAGCTGAAATGATTGGCGGGATTATGGATATTTCTGATACATATGATTATTCAATTAAGATTTTCCAAATCCACGATGATATTCAAGTTAAAGATGTGATGAGAAACGTAGTTGCTGAACAAGTAGACGGAGTATTATATTTAAACGATGAACTATCTGATTCAGCTACTGAAGAAGTTAAAGAGGCTTTAAAACAAGCAAACATTCCGTTTGTTTTTACAAACGTAATTAATGAAGATAAAAATACTGCATCAGTAGCAATTGATTATTTAAAAGCGGCTTATGATATGACCAAAGCTTTAATTAATAAAGGTAAAAAACATATTTACTTATTATCAACAGCTAGACGTTATACAGTAAATATCGCTAAAGAACAAGGCTATATTAATGCGATGAAAGAATCAAACTTAGAACCAATGGTATTTAGAACTAGTGGTAAAACTTCGATTAACGAAGTTCACTTTAAAGAATTCTTCCAAGGTAAACCAATTGATGCAGCAATTGTTGTTAGAAACTCAATTGCCGTATCATTTTTAAACGTAGCCCAAGATAAAGGATATCGCGTTCCGGAAGACATTTCAGTTGCTAGTTTCCAAAACACTAGATATGCCGTACTAGCAAGACCTAAGTTAACTTGCATTGATATTCCAGTTTATGATATCGGCGCAGTAGCGATGAGACTTTTAACTAAATTAATGTCTAAAAAGTCTAAAGATGTTGGAAACACAAAAATTATCTTACCGCACAACATTATTATTAGAGATTCAACTAACTAATTATTACTAAAGAGTTATTACAGGAGGATATGAAATTGAAATTATATGATGAATTATTATGGCGAGGAATGATTAAAGATGTTAGTGATGAAGAACTCGCTAAAAAAAGAATAAATGAAGAAAACTTACACTTTTATATTGGGTTTGACCCAACTGGAAAGTCACTAACAATTGGGCATTTAGTTCAAATTGTTAGAATGCGCTTAATGCAATTACGCGGACACCATCCAATTGTGTTAATTGGTGGTGCTACTGGATTAATTGGAGATCCAAGAGAAACTAGTGAAAGAAAGCTATTAACTTTAGAAGAATCATTAGAAAATGCTAAATTAATTGAAAAACAAATTTCAAAATACTTAGATCCAAAAGAAACATCATACGTTAATAACTATGATTGGATTAGTAAAATTGATTTAATTAGTTTCTTAAGAGACTATGGAAAACACTTTAATATTAACTACATGTTATCAAAAGATATTATTTCAAAAAGATTAACTACAGGTATTTCATATACTGAATTTAGTTATATGATTTTACAAAGTATCGACTTTTTAAATTTATATAAAAATCACAACTGCCAAATGCAATTTGGCGGTAGTGACCAATGGGGAAATATTACCGCTGGTTTAGAACTAATTAGAAAAGTTGTAGGCGATAATGATGCCATTGGTATTTCAAGCCCACTGCTACTTAAATCAGATGGTCAAAAGTTTGGAAAAAGTGAAGGAGGAGCGATTTGGCTTGATCCTGAGTTAACTAGTCCATATGAGTTATATCAATACTTTTTAAATACTCCAGACGAAGACGTTATTGAAGTATTAAAAAAATTAACATTATTAGATGTTGAAGAAATTATTAAGTTAAAAGACGAAGTTAAAAATAACCCGGAAGCCAGACAAGCTCAAAGGGTAGCAGCTGAAGAAATTGTTAAATTTGTTCACGGCGAAGAAGCATTAAAAGAAGCTGAGTTAATTACTGAAGCTTTATTTAGTGGCAACTTTAATGACTTAACTGAATCTAATTTTAAAGAATTAGTTAAAATTATTGATGGTATTAAAATAGAAGAAGGTTCTAGTTTAGTTGATATTTTAGTAGAAACTAAATTAGCTAGCTCAAAAAGAGAAGCTAGAGAATTTATCACTAACGGTGCTATTAGTGTTAACGATGAAAAGATTAATAACACTTACCACACACTAACAAAAGAAAAAGCGTACTATAAAAATTATTGTGTTATTAAAAGAGGACGTCGCCGTCACGCGGTAACGTATTTCGGGTAATGTATTTAATTTTATATAATCCTATTTCAAGAAATGGTGCAAACACCAATATTGTTGAAAAAGTAGTTAAGAAAATGAAAAAAAAACACGAATCCGTTCGTGTTAAATCACTTCTTGAAATTGAAGATAAAAAGGAATTTTTATCTAATTTAGATCCTGAAACTAAAATAATTATTGTTGGTGGCGATGGCACCTTAAATCGAGTCGCTAACGAAATTAGAGGTATTGAAAATCTGCCAGAGATATATTTATATAAAGCCGGCACTGGAAATGATTTTCTAAGGTCACTTAAGAATAAAAAGAAATTAACTAGAATAGATCAATATTTAATTAATTTACCAAACGTAACTTTTAAAAATGAAGATATTGTATTTTTAAATGGTATTGGGTTAGGATTTGACGCACTTGTTTGTCACACTGTTGAAGAATCAAAAAAGAAGAAAAATAAATTAAACTTCTTTTCAAGTGTTTTTAAATCACTTAAAAATTTTCAACCATTTGATTTTGAAGTTGAAATTGATGGTAAAAGACAAAGATTTGAAGACGCATGGTTCGTTAGTATTATGAACTCAAAATACTTTGGCGGTGGTATGAAGATTGCTCCTAAAGCGGATAGAGAAAGTGATACTTTAGAAGTAGTAGTTATTCACGGTATTTCAAAATTTAAACTATCACTATTCTTCCCATTAATTTATTTAGGTTGGCATACAGGTATTAAAAACGTAAAAGTTTTTACTGGTAAAAATATTAAAGTATTTTCAGATTTACCAGCATACGTTCAAATTGACGGAGACGTTTATGATAACGTCTTAGAATTAGAAGCAAGGAGATGATTACGTGTATTGTCATAAATGTGGTGAAAAATTAAAAGAAGGCAGCAACTTTTGCCATAATTGCGGAACCGCAATTGAGGAAAAAATTACTGCCAAGGAGAGTGGGTTTATAGACACGCCTCAAACCAATGAACAATTTATGGCTAAGCCAAAACCAGTTCCTAAATCAAATGCGGGACTTGTTATGGGGATTATTTCACTATTCTTTTTAGGTATTGTTTTTGGTTCTTTAGCGATTTATTATTCTTATAAGCCGGAAGAAGATAATAAAAGTGCTGCAAGAGCATTAGGAATAGTCGGATTAATTTTTGGAATTGTTAAAATCTTAGGATTTTTACTTCCAATAATTTTAATACCATTAATTTAATTATTTCTTACGTCCAAGACCTACTTTATGATAAACTTTTTCAAGTTTACGATTAGAAATTATAATAGCGCGGTCGCGTCCGCGGTCTAATACTTCATCTAAGTATTTGCTATTTAAAATTTCTTTATATCTTTCTTGAATTGGTTTTAAATAATCAACGATTAAGTTACCAAGATCTGATTTGAATTCTTGGTAACTTTTATTTTCGTATAACTTTTCAATTTCTTCAACTGATTTATCAGAAAAACCAGCATAAATAGAAAGTAAATTAGAAATACCAGGTTTATTTTCTTTATCAAAATAGATTTTAGTATCAGAATCAGTTACGGCGCTACCGATTTTATTTTTAATGCGGTTAGGCTCATCATCTAGTAATATAAATGAGCGTTCAATTTCGTCAGATTTGCTCATCTTTTTAAGCGGATCAGCGAGTGACATAATTCTTACTACATCTTTATTGTAATAAGCTTTTGGAATTTCAAAAGTATTTCCGTATTGATTATTAAATCTTTCACCAACCATTCTCGTTAATTCAAGATGTTGATCTTGATCATCACCGATAGGTACTAAATTAGCATCATATAATAATATGTCGGCTGCCATCAGTGCTGGATAGGTTAGTAAAGACGTTTTAATTCCTTCAACTTGTCTTTGGCGTTTATCTTTATATTGAGTCATACGCTCCATTTCACCAATGTATGCAGTAGATTCCATAATATATCCTAACTGGTTATGAGCTGGTACTTCAGATTGAATAAAAATATTAACCTTATCAGGATCAAGTCCGCACGCGATATACATTGCCGCTACTTCACGTATTGATTGTCTTAATTTCAATCTGTCTTGTGTTACTGTAATAGCGTGTAAGTCAGCAACAAAGAAGAAGAATTCAGCTCCTTCGTATTCATCTTGAAGTTTTACGAAACTTTTAATTGCTCCTAAATAATTTCCAATTGTTAATTTTCCACTTGGTTGTACCCCAGATACTATTCTTTTCACCATATTTAAAATCCTCCTTAAAAATATAAAAAGCGCCCTTAGATATTAATCTAAGGACGCATAAATTGCGCGGTGCCACCTTAGTTCTATACTATGTATAGCCCTCTTTTGGTTAATCTCGCTCCTAAGTCCATTCGCATATTTTAGTTCCGCTTGGCTTCCACCGTCCCAAACTCTCTTTAGGCTATAAATATGTTACTATTCTTAATCATTGCGATTATGTTAATAATACCATATTATTTACCAAAATACAACAATATTTATCAGGTTTTTTTCATTTGAAAGCATTTACATTAATAAATTTTAAAAATCATATTGAAATATGCTATTTCATAGGTTATAATTATAATGCTATTTAGATTAAATAAGAAAAGGAGGTATGAAAAATGATTACAATTTACACAACACCAAGCTGTTCATCATGTAGAAAAGCTAAGAAGTGGTTAGACGATCATCGTATCCCTTATTCAGAGAAAAATATATTCAACGAAAACATTACTGAAGACGATTTGGATTTAATGTTAGAGCATTCTCAAAATGGTTTTGAAGACATCATCTCAACAAGATCAAAAATTATTAGAGAAAGCGACATTAACATCGACGCCATGAGGACTAATGAATTAAAAAGATTCATCCTAGACAATCCTAGTGTCTTAAAAAGACCAATCATGATTGATCCAAAAGACAATAAGATGCAAGTAGGATATAACGATGAAGAAATTAGAGTTTTCATTCCAAAAAGATTAAGAGAATTAATCGTGTATTCAAGCTTCAGTCAGGGAGATTTTACTTATCAAAAAGCTTTAGAAATATATTTCGATGAAATGGATTCACGAACTGATAAATCTAACTCATAAAAAATAATGGGACGCCCATTATTTTTTTTATTTTTATACCATTTTCTACCGACTTAATATGACTTATTAAAGGCTTTTTGAATTGAAAAAGGGTTAAAAATCGTAAAAAACTAAAAAAAACATAACATTATTTAATAAAGTATGATATTATAATACTATAAAGCCATTTTAGTATCGGAGGAATGTATAATGAAATTACTTAAATTAGACGAAGTAATCAAAATTAGGAGACAAGAATTTGCAGTCAGTAAACTTATTGACAGTTTGATTAATTTACCGAGTTCTGAGGTTAAAGCTTTTTTTGAAACACAAGGATTATCTCTACCTAAATCAGTAAGAATCGCGGTATTACAAAATGTATTAAAAGATCCAGTAGAAAAAACACTAGGTGAAAGAGCTCATCTGGCTGATGAATTGGGATATCGTTTAACTTGGGTTGAGTTCTTTTCTGAATATCAATTAGAAAATTTACTTAAGTTTTATAATGCAGTTAGTTTAAATAAAAAATATTTAACTGAACTATGGTTAAATCTACTTTCTTTTGCAATTGAAAAGAAAGTTGATGATAAAGTATTATTAGAATTAGTTGATAAAGCTAAAGGAAATAAACACTTACCAGCTGATATTCTAGCTTATAACTTAGACCTACATCCAATTTTCTTAGATGAAAAGAATGAAATTGATGGAATTTCTCAAGATCAATTTAGAACAGTACTTTATAAAGCATCAACAGTAAATGAAATTAGAGAAATTGGTAAAAAACATGGTGTTAATGTTCCAAAAAGACTTAAAAAAGAAGAATTAGCAAACATTATTATCGGTGTTTTAAAAGATAGAAAAGAACATACTCCTGAATTAGAAGAACGAGTTAGATCACTTTCTATTGTTTTACTGCAAAGATTTGCTAAAGATAATGACATTAAAGCTTCAATCGAACTTAAAAAAGAAGAAGTTATCGAATATATTCTTGCTAATGCAAATCAAACTAAGGATAAATATGCTCTTCCAGTAGACATTTCAGTTTATGATAGAGAATTAAGATCTAAAGAAAAAATTGAAGCTAGAGCAAAACAAATCGAAGAAGCTAAGAAAGCTGAAGAAAAACCAGCTCCAGTTGTAGTTAAGGAAGAACCAAAACCAGTTGCACCAAAACCAGTTAAGGTTGAAGAAAAAGTTGAAGTAGTTAAAAAATCTAAACATTCTCCACAATATGAAGAAGTAGTCAAAGAGCTTGCTTTATTAAGAGAGGAACTATTACATCATATTAATAACTGCAAGTGTACTGCTTCATTAAAAGAGAAAAAATAAAAAATAAAACATAATCGTTTAAAAAAGTGATAATAAAATTACTGGCAACAGTAATTTTGTTTTCTCTATGG
>DUQW01000096.1 GCA_012837585.1 Acholeplasmataceae bacterium | reverse complement strand
TCTTTGTTAAGCCATTTCATAACATAAAAATATAATTTTATAACCGGAGTACAGGGGGTGCGGTTATAAATTCATTTTTCGCATTAAAAAAGACCAGCTTTCGCTAGTCTAGTTTAAAGTTTTGGTTCGCTTTGAAATTCACTTTTTCAAAAATTTTGTCCCACGTATTTTGGATGTGGGGCGTTCGGTGTGGTGGCACTTCATTTTATTATGAGCCGGGGGGGAGTAAACAAAATTATTTTTATTTTTTTTAATTCTTATTCATCTAGTATAGGAATCCTATCTGAGACCATTTCATAGAAACGAGCACTTCTATATTTTCCTTCATGTTCAATTGGAATATATTTTGTTCTTTTATAAACGCCAATAAATCTGTATTGACTTTTTGTTCCTATTGGATCTTTAGATTTAGCAAAAACTACTCTTTCATCGTGTTCAGTATATTCTTCATCATATTCTTTATTAACAATCTTTGCTTCATATTCATTAAATTCAATTATATTACCATCTAGTGTTATTCTATTATTCCATTTACCAGCAGCTGCTATAAGTTTGCCATCTATTTCTATTGCAAGTTGAGGAAACCATATTCCTTTTTGTGAATAGAAACTATGTTCTTTTAATTTGCTCGGTTCAACATATCCTTTTTGAAATCCTTTATAGTTAGTTTTAAATAATATATTACAAGCTTCAGCTATAGTATCAAAACTTACATCATCATATATTGTTAGTTCTTTCTTACCTTCTAAATATTTTTCCGAATCAATTATCCAAGGAGAAGGTTTAAGCTGTTTAATTAATTCTTTCAATTTTTCTACTGATGTATTAATTTGTTCTTCAATTTCATCATATGTTTTACCAGCAACATCTATTCGTATTTCCTCATAGTCACTATTCTTATCACTTTCTAATTTATGAAAAATATGCCAAATTGCATCTGATCGTTCATAATCTTTTTCTTTTTGAAATATATGGTGTCTTTCATCTATCTCTATTCCAACTAATAGTTGTGGGAAAATAGGTCAATTAAATACCCTTCATTTTTTTCCTTATTAAATACATATTGTTGAGTTACTGGTTTAATATTATCGTTTGCAAGTCTATTCCATATTGCATTAATTACATAATTTTCATAGTCTTTTCTCTTTGTACGAGATAATGTTTTAATTAAATAATTTGCTTTTTTTGACATACTATCACCTATTAATATTGTATCAAAAAAGACCCTGTTTTCACAAGGTCTCAATTTTCCCCTAAAAGTATATATAAAGGTATCATAAAGTACTCTATTTTGCCCTTGATGGATTCATAAACGCATGTTATTGAATCGATTATTTATGAATATTTATAACTTCCATTTTCATTAAATTTAACAAAGACCTTATATCCATATTCATTATTTGTTTGTATTTTTCAGACCTTCTTTTTATATTTTCGATAGGTTTAATCGTATCAATAATGTAAGATATAACATCTATTGAATAATCACTATCAATAATGTAATTTAAAATTGATTTATACAATTTAGTATTGTTTTCAATTTTAATTTGCTTACTAATAACTTTATCCAAATATGTAAGAGGCGAATGACCTTTAATACAAATCCCTCTAGGTAATTTTAATGATATATCTGGCGAAGCTAATATAATTGTATGTCCCCCCATTTTTAAAGACTGTTTATTAATCCCTATTTTATCAGTAGTTACATATGGGGTATATAAAATACTTTCTTTACAATAAGAAGATATATAATTTCTGTAATATCTGTATTCTTCATTTATATCTATTTTTGATGGCAACTCTTTTTGAACATCAAGTTTGTGTTTATCATTATAAAAATCAGTTAATATATTTAATATATAATACTTACTTTTATCTGTTTTTTTAACTGATTTTATCCCCAATTCTGGTATTTCCAATCGATCCGTTTTTTTCAATGTTTCTATTTTACCAAACAAATTTACAACTTTAATTTCATCAGCAAGTTTTCCCTTATCCAAATCATCCATATTTTAGTACCTCCATAAATTAAACATAATATCTTTTTTATAAAATTTTTCATAGATATACATAGCTGTTTTTAGTGTGTAATCTTTAAAATAATCAATATGCTTGAATAATGAATACGGCACCATATTGGAATACCAACTATGTATGTAAATTTCTTCAAACTTAATAAAGTTATCATTGTCTACATCATATGTTTTTTGAATGAATTCATTAAAATAAGTTTGAAAATAATCTTTTGTCAATTTATAGGTTGAAATTTCCTCATAATTTGAAACTTTATAAAATGCACTATCGTTTAAACTATATAAAGGACTTATTGGAGAAATATTTTCTTCATCAGGTTTAAAGGCTAATCCTTCATAATATATTTTAGGTTCATAATTAAATACAAAACTTGTATCATCTTTTAAAACATAACATAATTGTCTTAATATTGAACGATTCAAATAATATCCACTTACTCTCGCTCGTGACATGAATATTTCTTCTATTTTTCTACTAACTCTATATGAATTAATTTTCTTTGTTATGTCATTCTCATGATAAGGACTAGATTTAATTAAAATTATCATTCTAAATAAATTATTATAATTACTTTTTTCAATTAACTGAATATTTAAATCTTCATTATTTAAATATAATTTTTCTAAATCTTTTGGTTCATAACTTGTGTAAAGATAATACATATTTCATCACATCCTTCATATAAAATATTCACTATAATTAGATAATTGATTATGAATAAACAAAGCTGTATCAATGGTAAAATTTTTATATTTATCAAAGTTTTGAAATAATCTTTTTTGGAAGAAAGGGTTATCATAAAGAGTTATCTGCTGAAATGACTTAAATGTTAGAAAATCAACTATCTTGATCCCTTCTATTATTTTTTTAATGTATTTGCTTAAATAATCACGAGTTAATTTATAGTTGGATATCTTATTATACTCCAGAACATCTTCGTAAGAAAATACTAAAATCGCTAAATCATGAAGACTCCAAAATGGCAACAATGGATACAATAATCCCTCATATTTAGAGCTATAGTTTAATAACCTTGGTATTGAACTAAATAGTACGCTATTATTATCTTTTAATGCGTATCCCAATTGTCTGACCTTTGAGGGCGCATAGTAATGATAAAAAATACTATTGAATTCAGGTATAAAAACTTCTTCAATTTTCCTATCTAATCTATATATGTTACTTTTCTTATGAATAATCGGATTCTCAATTTCTACCTTTGCTGTTTTCCAATAAGCAACACCCGTTAATTTGTGTTTTATTATCATTTGTGTTAATCCATTAAATGTTGATATTGAAACTACTTGTTTTATATTATCTTTATAAGTTTCTTTTAATAATTTTAATTTATTTTCATCATAGCTACTATATATTAAAAACATTACTTCTCACCCTCGTTATTGTTGATTAACTTATTAATATATTTAGTTAATTTAATCTTATCTTTCATTTTATTGAAATTGACTACTTTAAAATGATAACGTTTATTGAAATAAACTTCAACCATTAATTTGTGTAATTTATCTATTGTTTCAATATCATAATTTTCATCAATAATATGTTGACAAAGTGAAACATACGTTTCAAGATTATCATTGATTGCTAGTTTATATTGAATAATAAAAAATTCAAAATACGCTAATATAGGATACTCTTCATCAAACTCATCAATAAAATCCCAAAGATATCCAAAGTCTACTGTTGCATCTGGTGACGAAATTACAAAGTTATCAAGATATAATCCGCTTTTTTCGCTTGTAGTATAAGAACCATACAATACGTCTTCATTCCAAAATCTTGATATATAATTATCCCCATTAGGCGAGGTTCGGCACTTTGGTCTAAGCCGATTATCTTCAAAATAAATTTCTTTTAAATTTACTTCATTTGGATTTATTTTGAAGTAATGTTTTTCATTATAGTGCTTAGCTAAAATAAATAAAGCTTGTTTGATGTTTTTTCTAATATCGACTTCTGATTTTATTTTAAGTTCACTGATTTCTAAAATCTCATTATCTTTTAATTGTTTTAGCCTATATAATAAATTAAATTGTTTGATTTTCAACTCAATATCTTTCATATATATCACTTACTCAATGTGTTTTTTCATAAACTTGGCTGTATTTAAATTGTATTTTTTATATTTTTCAATATTCTGTAGTACATCTTTTGGTATTAGACTTGATTGGTCAATATGTCCAGTTACTTTATCGATTTTATTAAATGTTTCTGATTCGATATATTCTATATGTTTTATTATTTCTGAAATATACTTATTAAAAAAATCTATTATTAAGGGATATGATGATACTTTCTTATATTTAGGAATCGTTTGTTTCCCAAAATCATTAAAAGCGATATCATGAATGCTATATAATGGTGAAAGCGAATATTTCTTTTTTCTGATATTTAAATACCAATTATATTCTTTTGATGGTGTATTAAATATGATTGAATTGTCATCTTTTGTGACATAACCTAGTTGAGGTATTGAATAAACTTTTAGCATTTGATAGGGAATAGCATATTGATTTGGTAAATATATTTCTTCTATTTTTCTACTTATTCTGTGTGAATTTATTTTTTTAAGATTTTGAAGTTTATTATTTCTCCTTCGTTTTCTTTCCATATTTATTTTATAGGATAATATCAATCTGTGAAGTCCATTGTATTCAGTCTCTTCAATGATCGATATATCTTCATTTTGATATTTTTTTATTAAATCGTTTAATATATTTTTATCATACGTACTATAAACAAAGTCCATTAATTTCACCTCTTATCATTATTGTTAATAATATTAAGTTCTCTTAATTTTTTTATTGTTTTAAAGTCATTTTCCTTTAACTTTTCATTAGTTTTTATATTTATATTTTCAATTTCCATTATTGAATCAAATGAATAATTATTATCAATAACATGTTGTAGTGATGTTTTATAAAGATTTGATTTGTAATCGACGCCATAAGTAAGCAACTCTCTCATGATAATATCAAAATTAAAACTTATATCAACTTCTTCTTTCACATCTAATAAAAACAAATCCGATATTTCTCCACACTCTACTAAATAATCTGGAGTTGAAAGCACAGTAAAATAATTGCTGTCATAAAATCCTAATTTACTACTATCTGTGTAAGGAGTATAATAAATTTCTTCATTAGGATATGACGATGTATACTTATCATTTCGGTCTCTTTCTTCAATAAAATCACGATAAATATATCGGTCTAGAAGAATCTCTGTATTCAAATTAAAGTGGTGTTTATCATTATAGAACTGACTAAGAATAACTAATATTTTCCAGCGATTTTCTTGGACACTTTTATCCGATTTAATATTAAGTTCTTCTATAGATAGATAATTATTAATAGCTAATTCTTTGATTTTATATAACAAATTGAATTGTCTCATAAAAGAGTCATAATATTTTGATAGATTAGACATATTTATCTTTACCCCTTAATCTCTTCTGGTATTTCATATGATATATGTTCTATATCAGAAACACCAGTTTTATTTATCTTTTCTAAAAGACTTTTTTCTTTATTATTAAAGTATTGTAAATTATATCCTTTTCTTGCAAATACTGTATACATTGTTAATAATAATTTAGAATCATTATTATCAAGAAAATAATCTTTCTTTTCTTGACTTATATTTAAATTATGAATTAAATAGGCTCCTGAAAAATCTAAAAATTGGAGTCCCAATTTATGAGACACCTCAATAAGGTGTGGCATAAAATAAGCAAAGTTATTTAAAATAACTTCATTATCTGCTACATACAAAACTGCATTATTTTTATAAAAGATAATACAATCTAGTGTTGTTGTTTTGGCTATTTCCTTTATATTGTTGACTTCTTCTTCATTATTATTTATAGAAAAGTGAACTTGGTCATCTAACAAGATATAATTATCTTTTAAATTAGGGTTTTCGTAATACGTGATATTACGATCGCCCATTACCTTTCTAGTTTCTTTTCCGTTCATAAGTACTCTTGGATATTCATCAAATTGATTAATTGTGTCATATGCTTTTTTAATGTGCTCAAAGGTATAATTACCTCCTTTTGGTGGATAATAGCTTGAATTATCAAAGAATAATGGATAAAGCATTGTCGCAATTTTATCACTATCATCTATTTCGATTTTCATATTTAACAAGGGAATTGTTAAATATCCTTGCTTATTTTTAAGATTATCAATTTGGTCTCTAAACTCTTGATATGTCATAGTTTTCCTCTCTTTCTATAAATAAATCTTTTTCCCAAATGGGATATTTTTATAATCTGAATTTAATAACCACAAGACATTAGTATTTTTAAGGGGATTAGTATTTGGATATCTCGAATATCCATCAGTAAAAATTATTATCGTTTTTGGTTTATATTTAGATTCCTTGATATATTCAAATATTACAGGTATATCAGTTCCACCTGTGGACTTGATGTCATCTTTTAGTTTTATAAGTTCTTTTTCACTGGTAACGTATTTAGGCTTAGTGACTATCGTTGAAAAAAATGACACAATAATTTTATATTGATTAAATTGAGCTAACATATCTAAAATTGTTCCAAAATAGTTGACTAAATCCTCGTTAGAAACTGAACCACTTACATCTATAAAAAACCAAATATCATTCATACTATAGTCACTAACATCACTTAAATGATAGTTTGGTATGATTAAATCACTACTAGTCTCCTTAATTCTTTTATATGTATAACCATAATCATGAATCATCATTTGGGATAAGTACTTACTTAACTCATTTTTCCAATCATATCTATTCATATACTTATTTTTAAAGTTTTTCACATCAGCCCTTGACATAACTTCTTTATATAAACTAGAATTATTGTTATAATCTTTAGAATAATCTATTATTCTTTTATATAGTTCAGGTGATAAGCCTTTAAAGTCTTTCCATAATGTATGATTATCACTAAATCCAAATAATTTAATTAGTTCGCTCTTTGGAGCTTTTTTCACTAGATAATCATATATTTGTTCACTTGAATATCGAAATCCATCGATATCAAATTGTTCTCCTAAAACTGGTTTTAAATCCTCAGAAATTTTAAATTTTAACTGATATCTTCTTCCATTAATTAAAGAATCATTTATTACTATATCTGAAGCGACATTATAATATATGGCATCTTTACCTATAGCTCTTTTAGGATGTTCATATAATATATGCATCAATTCATGAATAATAACAAACGTTAAATCTTTAACACTTAATTTTTCATAAAATTCTTTATTGATAAATATTTCATATCCATTGGTTGCTGCAGTTTTAATCTCTTTATTAAAGGAAAAAGGTATTGCGTTGAGAATATATAAAAGGAATGGGTCATGTTCAAAGATTTTAAGTTTTACTTTAGTCATCTTCGTTTTCATCATCTAATGTCTCACCTATTTTCATAATTAATTTTTCATAATTAGGTAAATCATATAAATCATAATCTTTTGGCTTATAATTATTAGTTAATTTAATGAATAGAACTGAAAAATCAAGTGGAACTTGTAACATAAAATTAAAGATATTATTCATAATTTCTTTATTATCTATAATATTAGGAAGGTCAACTTTAATTAATTCAATTATTCTATTTATGGTTGATGCATTTTCTGGTACATCAGTAAATGTACCATCATATATCTTTTCTTTTTCAACGACTTCAATCGAATTTTGAGATAAAAATAATGTTGTTAAATTGTTTCCAATGATAGACTTAGAAATTGTTATTTTATCTTCAATGTTACTATTTAAATTTTTTAATAAATTAGATAACATTTCCCAACTTCTTGGAGTCACTATTACTTGAGAATCTGAATCAAATTTCGTTGTTGATAACTCATTTGGAAATTTTTCAATAAACTCAATTATTTCATTTGAGATATCTTTGCTTTTAGCCCAGTTTATCCATGAATCAACATCAATTGCCAGTTCAAATTGCATAAATCTATTCTTTAAGGCACTTGGCATACGATACACTACGGATTCATCATTTAATGTATTCCCAGCGGCAATTACAAAAGTATTTTTAGGTATTTTATGACTACCTAATCTTTTATCTAAAGCTATTTGATAGGCTGACGCTTGAATATTAGTTGGAGCGGCTGTTAATTCATCTAAAAATAAAATATTAATTATATCTTCACTTGGGTCTAATTTAAATATTTCTGGTTCTAACCAAATGGCACTCGTTTTACTTTCATTAGCAATTGGAATGCCACTTAAATCAATTGGTGAATATAATAGTAATCTTACATCTTTAATATTAACTTTTTTGTTGGTTGTTTCTTCTAATTTCTTAGCTATTTGTACCACGGCTTGAGACTTACCTATCCCAGGTTGACCTTGAACGAATACGGCTGGATGCTTATCAATAATATTTAAATCATCATAAGCAGTAAATGTCTCTACTAAAGTATTTATAAATGTTTCTGTTGAAACTAGAGGTTGTTGTTTGAATTCATTATTCATATATTTTTTCCTTTCTTTTTTATTTTTACCATAAAAAGACAAAAAGAAAACCCATCGGCAACGATGGGTAAAATACATATCAATTATTTCCCATCGCTCTGGCTTTAGCACCTTACCTACAGGCAGGTTGCTGTACGATCATAGGGCCAGTCCCTAACGTACTCTTTATGGATAAATTTATATTATTTATTTTATATATTTATTAATCATATATTTAAAATGATATTTATTATTTTCTTTTATATAATCGTACCATTTAAATAGATAATCTTTTCGTAATATAATCGGTTTTTGTTGCGTTTTTTTTACTCCTCTTGCATTAGAATCAATCCACATCAATAATTGGTCTTTCTCAATTAATCTTCCTTCAAATAATCGAAAATCTTTATAATTAGCAGTCTCGCTTTCAGAATTATAAGTCCAATAAACAGAATTATTTGTTAAAACTATTGAATATCCACATGGAGAATTATTCTTATCATTACTAACAAACTCTTCAATCCGTTGAATATCAGCTAAATAATCGTAACTTCTCCATGTGTCATTTTGATTCCTGATATATTTGAATTCTTCACCATCAATTTTTTTAGTGAAATACTTAAATTCAATAGGTATATTAGTACCATCTTTCATTACCAAAACCAAATCTACTCTTCTTTTATCATCATCTAATGGTGTTTCAAATAACACATAATCAATTTCTTCATTAAGTGTTTTAGCCATCCATGCAAAGTTATGTTGAAATTCAGCTTCTGATGTAAATATTGCTCTTCTAGAATTAGTACTTCCTAATTCTGCCAACGCTTCCATAATCTCTATAATCTTTTTTTCATTAAACATAAGACCCTCCGTTTATTTTATATTTTCTATTTTAAATACTTTATTTCTAATATCCGTTTGATATTGATACATTATTCTGGTTGTTTTTAAGTCCATATTAATATTTGAGTAATATGTATTATTATTAAAATCTATTCTTATTATTGAATTGTTATTAGTATATATTACTTCATTATCTAGTTTTATATATTTATATCCTCTAGATATTAAGTTTTCATGTGCTGTTTTATATGGTTTAATCTCATTGTGAGATACAAGTATAGCTCCTTCTTGATTCCCATATTTTCTAATTAATACCCTTTCAAACATATCAACTCTTGTCTTAATTAATATATAGGGCTCTCCTTTATAACTAACTAATTCTCCTACCATATCTCCAAGCTTTTTAATTCTTTCATATACTTTATTCTTCTCTAAATCAGCAGTTCTATCCGAAAGTAACTGGTTATTAGTTTTGAGTTTTAAACTTCTTGTGGTAATTCCCTCTACAGCTTCAATATTTACATATACTCCCCAACCACCACATTTATATTTCGGCTTTAAAATGACATCCACTTTTATGTTATAAGGTTTAATTCTTTTTAGTTCGGATAAAATGTTTTCTACATATTCTAAATGTTTGGTCTCGCAATCATCATCCCAATTAACAACAATATCTTCATTAGTTGATAATGAATATGGTTCATTTTTAAATTTGCTTATTTCTTCCTCACAATCTACTCCTTCCAATAATTCTTTTAATCTAAAACCAGCTACAAATTTAATTAAATCTTCCTTTAATTTATATTTGTCTAAATACTCGCCCCAAACTAAGCTTCCACATTTTTCGCAATAAGAATGTGGGATTTCTTCATATTTGATTTTGTCTAATTTCACTTCTTCCTCCTTCCAATGAATTATTCCATAACGATTAGAAAAAGAAAACCCATCGATAACGATGGGTAAAATACATATTAATTGTTTTCCCATCGTTCTGGCTTTAGCACCTTGCTAGATAGTAGGTTGCTGTACGATCAAAGGGCCAGTCCCTAACGTACTCTTTATGGATATATTCAAATTTAAGATAAAATTGCTATTTATCTACATATATAGTATATCACAGATTTTTTAAAAGCCGAGTTTAATACTCATTGTTTACAAATATTCTAATAAAACCTTTATAATTAATTTATATTTTTTAGCACATTTATTATAGAAGTGGTATGGTCGTATCTACTCTCTCATATAAAACGGCTTTTATGATTTTTCCGTTATGAGAATATCCTATATTTTTAGTTTTTAATATATTTCCCGCTTTTCCTATTTTTTATATTCTTTTTAAAAACCTCTTCAGAAATTAATTTCTCACTTTTAAATCATTTATTATTTCAAAGGTCGTTGATGTCATTAAATTTTCTTTTTGAAAAAGTTCGAGTTCATCTCCTATCAATTGATTTTTCAAATCTTGACTCATTTTTGGAGATATACCCTGTACGATATTTTTAAATGTGGAATTATCTATTTTCTCATAATTTAGAAGTAAATAAATCGCCATATAAAAAGGAGAATAATATTCATAACTATCATCACTACTTTTATGGTATATTCTTAGTTTCATAAGTTGTCTAAGGAGTATAATATTTGCTGTTTTTAATGGCAATATTTTTTCTATATCGTCTCTTACAATTTTATTGTTTAAGTATTCATTACCAACAGGAGTTATTTTTCTTTTCT
Source organism: Acholeplasmataceae bacterium (assembly GCA_012837585.1). GTDB lineage: Bacteria > Bacillota_I > Bacilli_A > Acholeplasmatales > Acholeplasmataceae > DUQW01. Next base: position 969 of record DUQW01000096.1, on the reverse strand, counting down.
TAGTTGCGAATCCAAACTTTACAAGATTGTTAGTATAAAATCTTGCACGATTTTCGATATTTTGATCCATAATCTTTAAAATTTCTTTGCCGATTTTTGATTTTAAAAATGATGAGTCCTTACTTCTAAATAATTCTAGATATGGTAAAATCATGCTGCGAAATTCATCATAATTTTTGTGATTAGAAAAAACTTCTGGAGAAGCGGCAACAGCACGAATATAGAATTCATATTGCATAAAAGATTTGGGATAGTTTGCCCATTTTATACCTGGATTTTCTACTGTTAATTTTTGTATAATTGATAAATAAATTGTTAATGCATTTAAAACATCACTTCTTCTACCATTTGTATCCCATAAATTGAAAATTAAACTTTCCTTTTTTAACAACACCCTAATCACCTCTTTTATATCTCATTACAATTATATCATTTTAAATCCTTCTTTTTTCTAAAATATTCATAATTATGAAACATAAAATCAATTTATATTTAAATTTTTATAAAATTACATTTTATTAAAGTTGGTTTTCTAATAAAAATATAAAAGTGATTTTATCATATTTATCATTAATTCTAACTCTATATTCTGACTCTGATATCTGATATCTGACTCTGGGTGGACATTTTTAGGACAATGTCCACGAAATCTATCTTAATCACTTTCAATAAAATAAAAATATTTTTTACTAAATTTTATGGAAAAATTACTTTTTGCAAAAAAGTGACTTTATCGTATTTATCGTAATTATCAAATCGTTTCTTACTCTCATCTCTCTACTCTTTGTCTCTTCTCTCTTCTCTCATAGGTTAAAATCGTGCATTACTTATTGCCTTAATTCTATTGTCAACTCTTTTTTGAAAGAAAATAAATTTGTATGCTCTTAGACAACCTATTTTAAAAAAATTATCTGATACAATGAAAATAGTTAAGGTTAACGAACTACCAAATAATTTATTAAAAGCAGG
>DUQW01000018.1 GCA_012837585.1 Acholeplasmataceae bacterium | reverse complement strand
TCTAGTTTAATTGATCCAGCACCTAAAAAAGGTGTCGGAAGATATTTAGTATTAGGAATTACTATAATAGTATCTGCAACAATAATTTATTTCGCTGTAAGTTATTTTATTAAAACTAAAGATCAAGTTGAAGAAAACTCAAAATTAAAAGTAAAACGCGATTTAATCTTATTCAGTGTCCTTTTAATAGTATTTGGTGGGGCGTTCTTAAACTATCATTTTTGGCCACGAAAGGCGGCGCTTCGCGCCAATATTTCTTATCAACAAGAAGTATATGTTGAAGTAAATTTTAGTGAAAGAAATGCGACAATTATTAAATACCAAGAAGATGATAATTATCCTAGAAAAGAAGTAGGAAATGATTATCTTGAAATTACATTACTTGGTGATTTTAAAGTTGACGGTGTTAGACAAGAAGTAGTTATCCTTATTGACTTTGATCAAAAGAGAATAAGAGTGTCCGAAGAAAAGAGTCCGTTTAATTTATGTAGTAAGCAAGGATGGACAAATTATGGTTATATTATTTGTTTACCAAATTCAGTATCAATTGATTTTGATACTGGTACAGGAACTCATGGGGTGGTATGATGAATGTTAAGTTAAGAAAAGCAATCACCCTATCAATGTTACTGGCGATAGCTATAGTTTTAAATTTAATTGAATATCAAATTACGGGATTTATCCCTGTTCCAGGAGCAAAATTAGGACTTGCTAATATTGTAGTTTTAATAGTGTTATTTACTTTTGGATTTAAAGAAGCATTTGTTATCGCGGTTTTAAGAGTTGTTATTGCTTCACTTCTATCACCGGGAAGATTTTTGGGACCAACGTTTTATATGGCTTTAACTGGCGGTATTTTATCAGTTTTAGTAATGTGGTTGTTCAAACAAGTGAAATTTTTTGGAGTTCCAGGTGTTAGCCTATTTGGTTCCCTAGCACACGTGTTTGGTCAATTTGCCATGGGGTTAATTGTTATTGGTGAAGGACTTATTATGTGGCTGCCACTAATGTTAGTTTTAGGAATTGTAACGGGGTTTATTATTGGATTAATTGCCAGACAATTCATTAAAATTACTGAAGGGTGGTTCTCAAAAGATATAGTTAGCTCCCAAAAAAAGAAAGAAAATAATAAGGACGATTTTATTGATTAAATATAATAATATTTATATTATTTAAAATACTTGCTTAATAAAAATCATAATGTTATAATATATCGGTAACTTATCATGATTAAATTCATGGCGGAAGGAGCGTAAAAATATGAAAAAAGAAATTCAACCAAAATATAATGTTGCAACTGTTACGTGTTCAACATGTGGAAATGAGTTTGAAGTGGGATCAGTTTTACCAGAAATTAAAGTTGATACATGCTCAAATTGTCATCCGTTTTACACAGGAACTCAAACATTTGTTCAAGCGGCTGGTAGAGTTGAAAAATTCAACAGACGTTACGGAATTAATCAAAACCAAAACAAACCTGAAAAACGTGATGAATAATCACGTTTTTTATTACTAAAAGCTGAGGGGTAATAGTTATGTATCATCAATATAAAAACGGATTTATTGAAGTTGTATGCGGTCCAATGTTTGCGGGTAAGACAGAGGAACTAATTCGTAGAATTAAACGTTTGCAATATGCAAAACAAAATATTGTAGTTTTTAATCCGAAGTTAGATAATAGATATTCACAAAGTGAACTAGTATCTCACAGTAACATGCGTACACAAGCGTACTTTATTGAAAAAAGTACAGATGCATATGACTATATTAAAGAAGATACTCATGCAGTTATTTTTGATGAGGCACAATTCTTTGATATGGATATAGTTGATGTAGCTGACGATTTAGCTGATAAGGGATTAAGAGTAATTATTGGTGGTCTTGATCGTAACTTTAGAGGGGAGCCATTTGGACCAATGCCATTTTTATTAGCCAAAGCTGAATTTGTTACTAAACTAACAGCTATTTGTGTTAAAACTGGTGAACCAGCAACTAGAACTCAAAGAATTATTGATGGCAAACCAGCTGATTATAATTCTGAAGTAATTTTAGTAAGTGGACATGACTATTACGAAGCACGTTCTCGTCATGCACACGAAGTTCCAAATAAACCTAAATTTAATGGAAACAAAAAATAAATTTATGAATTTGGCGCTTGAAGAAGCGAAAAAAGCATTTCAAATAGGCGAAGTCCCTGTTGGCGCAATTATTGTTTGTAATGGCGAAGTTATAAGCCGAGCTCATAACTTAAAAGAAATACTTCAGGATTCAACAATGCACGCTGAAATTAATGCAATCAGACAAGCATCTAAAAAATCAGGAACATGGAGACTAGAAGAATGTGATATGTATGTCACACTAGAACCATGTCCGATGTGTGCTGGCGCAATTATTCAAGCGCGAATTAAAAATTTATATATTGCAACCAAAGATCCAAAAGGTGGAGCTTGTGGTAGTGTTGTTAATTTATTTTCAAATCCATGGAATCACCAAGTTAATGTAGAATTTGGTATAATGAAAGAGGAGAGTTCTAAACTCTTAAAGGATTTTTTTAAATTGCTAAGGGATTAAGTTCCTATCTAGCATCGCTATTCAATTCTAGCGTGTGAACCTGGTCAGGTCGTGAAAGAAGCAGCCATAAGCATTGTTAGGATGTGGATAGCGATGCTAGATAGGAATTTTTTATAGGAGTTAATATGGTTATAGGTTTAAAGAAAATAACTGAAAACGAATATACAGATGATCTTAATCAAGCGGAAGTAAAAAGAATTTCTACTTACGGATCTTTAAAAAGAAGACTTGAAGCTTATTCATCATTAAGATTATTAAAACTAATGTTAAGAGAAAAGGGAATAACTGACTTTGAAATTGAAAGATGTAAATCAGGAAAACCTTATTTAATTAATATAGATTTATTTTTCAATTTATCTCATTCTTTTGAATATTCAAGTTGTGTTATTGCAAGTGTTGAGGTTGGTATAGACATTGAAAAAATAAGTTCTAAAGCTAATAAAATAACAAGCAGATTTTTACACCCAGATGAACTAAAAAATCACACACTTAAACATTTTAGTGACGAAGAATTAACTACAATTTGGACGGTTAAAGAAGCGTATTCAAAATTGATCTCAAGAGGACTTACCAAGAGATTTAATTCTCTTAAAGTGATTAAACACGATGGTTACTATGAAATCGTTGATGGAACCGATAAATGCTTTGCCAAGTCGTTTAAGTACGATAATTATATCGTAACAGTGAGTGCATATAAATTAACAGATATTACAAATGAAATTAAAATATATTAAATTTTTTTGAAAACATATCCTAATTTCGGATATGTTTTTTCATATTATAAATATTTATAGAATATTTATGTTGGAATTAATGCTATAATATATATTAGAGGTGATTTAAACATGAAAATTAATAAAAAACTATTTGATTCATTAACAAGAGAACCAAACGAGGTTCAAATTATCGACGGAAAGAAGCTTGAAATCTTCTTTATGACCGAAGATGAAAAAGCACAATTTGATGCAGAAGGAAGATACAGCATGTGGACTTCTGACGGTAAAGATTTTAGATTTTTAGTAAACGAAGATTTTTACAATCACGGAGTAATTAAAGAGTTTTATACTCAACCTGTAAATACAGAATGGATAAGATATGTTGATACTATTTCTAAATATCAACGTAAGTTTTTATTTACACTAATGCTTCCATTAATGTTGGTATATATTATTGTCGCTGTTATTTCAATTTTATATTTCAAAGATTATTCATTATATATTTTAATCGGTATGATGGTTGTTGTTTTTATCGTAAACGCAATTCAAACAAAAGTTGTTAGAACTAAAATGGAACAAGAAAACGACAAAACTCAAAGAGCAATTCAAGAACATATAACTCCAGAGGTATATGATCAAGTAGCGAAAGATCAAATCGAATTTAGAGAACTTAGAAATAAAGCTAGAGATGCTGAGTTTTCGGGTGAACAACCTGTAGAAGAAAAACCAGCAGAAATAGAAACTGAATCAGAAAACCAAGAAGAAGAAAAAAATAAGGATGATTTAGATGTTTAATCACAAAGACGGCGTTAACGCAGTAAGATTTTTAGGGGTAGACGCGATCAATAAAGCGAATAGTGGACACCCAGGTATTGTTTTAGGTGCTGCACCTATGGCATATTCATTATTCGTAAATGAATTAAGAATTAATCCAAAGAATAGCTCATGGTTCGATAGAGACCGTTTCATTTTATCAGCAGGACACGGCTCAGCATTACTATATGCTATTAATCATTTGTCGGGATATGATATTTCTTTAGATGACTTAAAGAATTTTAGACAAGTTGGAAATACTCCTGGACACCCAGAGTATGGATATACTGACGGCGTTGAAACAACTTCTGGTCCACTTGGACAAGGTATTTCTAACGCAGTAGGTATGGCTATTGCTGAAAGTCATTTAGCAGCAAGATTTAACAAACCAAATTTTGATGTTATTAATCATTATACATATGTAATTTGTGGCGACGGAGACTTACAAGAAGGGGTTGCTCTTGAAGCTTGTAGCTTAGCTGGTCACTTAGGATTAAACAAATTAATCGTTTTATGGGATTCAAATGATATTCAATTAGATGGTCCAACTAGTTTAGCTACTAGTGATGATGTTGCTATGAAGTTTAAATCAATGAATTGGCACTATCAATTAGTTGAAGACGGTGAAGATTTAGAAGGTGTTCATAAAGCTATTTTAAATGCTAAAGCTGCATTAGATAAACCTTCATTAATTGAAGTTAAAACAGTTATTGGGCGCGGTGTTTCTTATGAAGGAACAGCTAAAACTCACGGATCACCTATTGGTGATAAAGAAAGAACGCATGCTGCAGAAAAATTAGGATGGAACTATGCACCATTTGAAGTTCCGGCACACGTTTATGAATTATTTAATAAAAAGGTAACTAACCGTGGTGAAATTTTAAACCAAGAACATAACCATCTACTAAGTGAATATGAAAAGGAGTATCCAGAACTACATAAAGAATTAATGCAATTCTTAAATGGCAAAGTTAAATTAAATTATAAAAAATATCAAAAATTAATTGCTAAATCCAAAGATGCTACTAGAAATGTTAGCGGTATTGTATTAAATCAATTATCAAAAGAAAATAAAAACATTATTGGTGGATCTGCTGACTTAACAGGCTCAACTAAAGCTAAAGGTGCTGACGGTGATTTTACTAATGAGAATCGTTTAGGTAGAAATATTAATTATGGTGTTAGAGAACACGCAATGGCAGCAATTAATAACGGTATTGCGCTTCACGGTGGATTAAAAGTTTTTGCTGGAGCATTCTTTGTCTTTAGTGATTATTGTAAACCATCAATTAGACTAAGCGCTTTAATGGGATTGCCTGTAACATATGTATTTACACATGATACAGTTGCTGTTGGAGAAGATGGTCCAACTCACCAACCAATCGAACAATTAGTTGGATTACGTGCAATCCCTGGATTAAACGTATTAAGACCAGCAGATGCTAACGAAACAATCGCTAGTTGGAAGTTAGCTATAGAATCTGAAAATGTTCCTACAGTTTTAGTTTTAACTAGACAAAACGTTACAAACTTACCAGGAACTAACTATGATGGAGTTAAAAGAGGAGCTTATGTTGTATCACCTGAAAAAGAAAGGGTTGATGGTGTATTATTAGCTGCAGGTAGTGAAGTGGAATTAGCGGTTGAAGCTCAAAAATCATTACGTAGAAGAGGTATTGACGTTAGAGTAGTAAGTATGCCGAGTCATTACTTATTCTCTAAACAAAACGCTAAATATAAAGAATCAGTATTACCTAATGTACCAACATTAGCAATCGAAGCCGGAAGCTCAATGAGTTGGTATGAATATACATTACATGTAATGAGTATTGATTCATTTGGTGTTAGCTGTCCAGGCAATCAAGCTATGGAACACTTTAAATTTACTTCAAAAGAAGTGGTTAAAAGATTTTTAAAAATAGTAAAATAAAGGAAAATTTATATATAAATGTTTGACGGTATAATCATTGGTGGAGGCCACGCCGGAGTAGAGGCCGCTTTAGCTATGGCCAGAATTGGAAAGAATACAGTATTAATTACAAGCGACATTAATTATGTCGCTACTTTGCCATGCAATCCTTCCATTGGTGGACCAGCTAAAGGTGTTTTAGTTAGAGAAATAGACGCCTTAGGAGGTCAAATGGGAAAAACCACTGATGCTACCCATATTCAAATTAAGTTATTAAATTACTCTAAGGGTCCTGCTGTCAGGGCCCTTAGAGCTCAATTAGATAAAGAAGATTATCCAAGATATACAAAAGAAGTATTACTAAATACTCCAAATTTAACTATTATTGAAAAATACGCAGAAGAATTAATTATTGAAAATAGTGTTTGTCTAGGTGTTATTTTAGATGATGGCACTAAAGTATTAGGTAAGACTACAATTCTGTCAACAGGTACATATTTAAATAGCGAAATATTAATCGGCGAAGAACGAGTTAATATGGGACCTACCGGTAGCAAGACGACTAAAACAATCAGTAAACAATTAAAAGATTTAGGATTTGAAGTAACAAGATTAAAAACTGGAACTCCTCCTAGAATTGACCGTGCAACAATTGATTATAGCGTTATGATTCCTCAGCCGGGAGATGACGGGTTTTTATCTTTTAGTTTTTATCCGGAAAACGAAACAATAAAACCACAAGTTAAATGTTATTTAACACATACTAATTTAGATACTCACGACATTATTCACAACAATCTAGACCGTTCTCCAATGTATACAAGGGATGAAGTTGGAATTGGTCCTAGATATTGTCCTTCAATTGAAGATAAGGTTGTTAGATTTAGTGATAAAGGGCGTCATCAAGTCTTTATCGAACCCGAAACACTTGAAGGTAATAGTATTTATGTTCAAGGATTATCAACCTCACTTCCGCGTGATGTTCAAAGGAGAATTGTTGCGAGTGTTCGAGGTTTAGAAAACGCGAAAATTTTAAAATATGGATACGCTATTGAATATGACGGTATTAATCCGTTAGAGTTATATCCAACACTTGAAACTAAGAAAATTAAAAACTTCTATACTGCTGGTCAAATTAACGGAACAAGTGGTTATGAAGAAGCCGCTGCCCAAGGTTTAATGGCGGGGATTAATGCTTGCTTGAAAATTGATGGGAAAGATCCGTTTATTTTAAAACGTAGCGAAGCTTATATTGGCGTATTAATTGATGATTTAGTAACTAAAGGAACTAAAGAACCTTACAGATTATTAACATCAAGAGCTGAACATCGTTTACTCTTAAGAAGCGATAACGCTGATTTAAGACTAAGTGATTACGGACATAAAGTCGGACTTTTAAAAGAAAGTGAATATAAAAAGTTTTTAAATAAAAAGGAAAGTATTAAAGAACTTTCTCTACTATTAGAATCAACTAGAGTTACTCCTAATACTGAAGTAAATGGAATGTTATTAAACGATTATTTAAAATCAATTGATTCATCACCACTTCAAGAAGGAATATCTTTAGCGGATTTAGGTAAACGTCCAGAAATAAATGTCAAAGAATTAACACCATTTATTGAAAAAGAATATGATAATGAAGTATTTGAGCAAGTTTTACTTCAAATTAAATATTCTGGATACATCCAAAAAGCATACCGCGAAGTCGATAAACTAATTAGACTTGAAGATAAAAAAATTCCAGCTAATATCAATTATCACGATATACCAAATATTAGTTTTGAAGCTAAAGAAAAATTAATTAAAATTGCACCGCTTACTATCGGTCAGGCTTCAAGAATTATCGGAGTTAACCCATCTGATATTCAAATACTTACTATTTATTTAGAAACACTAGGGAGAAAATCATGAACTTTAAGGAACTAGTGTTAAAATACACAGGATATGAAATTAATGATTATCAAATAAATCAATTCGAAATTTATTATGAATTTTTAATTGAATATAATCAAAAAGTTAACTTAACTAGAATAACTGAAAAAGAAGATGTTTATATTAAACATTTTCTTGATTCAATTCTTCCAATTAAACAAGTTGATTTTACTAAATTAAATAAAATAATTGATATGGGATCAGGCGCTGGGTTTCCTGGAATTCCACTTAAGATTTTATATCCTCATTTAGAAGTGTTATTAGTTGATGCTAGAAAGAAAAAATTAATCTTTTTAGATCAGTTAATCGAAAAATTAAATTTATCTAAAACTAAGACACTTCATGAACGACTTGAAAAGATACAAACTAAAGATTATTTTGATCTAGCGACAGCTAGAGCATTAAGTAGTTTAGAAGATATCATTAAATATGCTTATCCACTTATTAAGAAAAACGGCTATATATTAAGTTATAAATCAGTAAAATACGAAGAAGAACTTAACGAAGTATCTAATAAATATAAAGATAAAACAAAAGTAGTTAGTATCGAAAATACCTACTTGCCAGAAGATAGCGGAACTAGAAATAATATATTAATTAAAAAAATATAGCATATATATCTTTAATAAGCGCGTACGCGCGCGTATAAAGACTACAAAAAAGCAATAAAAAGGGTAATTTTTAATTTTAAAATTATTCTAGTTGCTTTTTAAATATGAATATTATAAAATATTACAAGACGCGACTTTTAGCGGAGGGGTAGCGAAGTGGCTAAACGCGGCAGACTGTAAATCTGTTCCCTCAGGGTTCGGCAGTTCGAATCTGCCCCCCTCCACCATCTATTTAAAAAGTACTTACCAAATAAATTGACAAGTGCATTTGTAAATGATAAAATAAATGAGTGTCTAAAAAAGACGAATAAATATTTGGTCTTTGAAAACTGAATAATGATGAGAAATAAACAACCAATTTTTTTGAAAAAAAAGAAAATTATAAGAGCTAAAGCTCAAACAATACATTTTTAATGGAGAGTTTGATCCTGGCTCAGGATTAACG
>DUQW01000095.1 GCA_012837585.1 Acholeplasmataceae bacterium | reverse complement strand
TATGTGTAAATTATTGGTTTTTGGCAGCTTCAACTAATTGTAAGTATGATTGTGGATCAAGTGATGCTCCGCCAACTAATGCACCGTCAATATCAGACTCAGCTAATAAGTCTTTGATATTTTTAGGATTTACTGAACCACCATATAAGATTCTAATTTGATCAGCAACTTTTTGGCCGTATAATTCTGCTAAGTCCGCTCTAATTGATTTAATTGTATCATTAGCATCTTGTGGAGTTGCAGTTCTTCCGGTTCCAATTGCCCAAATTGGTTCATAAGCAACGATTGTCTTTAGTGCATCTTCTTTTGGAATTCCAGCGAATGCTTTAACAATTTGATCTTTAACTACTTCATTAGTTTTTCCAGCTTCTCTAATTTCTAAGCTTTCACCAACACATACTGTTGGAGTTAAGTTGTGTGCATGAGCAGTTTTAATCTTTAAGTTAACTGTCTCATCGGTTTCAGCAAAATACTGTCTTCTTTCACTGTGACCGATTAAAATATGCGTAGTGCCGATATTTGTTAGTTGGTTGGCTGATACTTCTCCAGTATAAGCTCCTTCTTCGGCAAAGTGCATATTTTGTGCTCCTAATCTTAGATCGTCTTCTTGTCTTTTAATAAGTGTTCTTAAATAAATTGGTGAAACAAATAAAATTGTTTCTACTTCATCTTTTGATGGAACTTTAGTGTTTACTTGATAAATAAATGATAATGCATCATCTCTCGTTTTAAACATTTTCCAATTTCCAGCAATTACAGGTATTCTTTTTCTCATAATTATCACCCTAATATTTTTGTTATTTCTTTTATCGCTTCATTAGCGCGTTCTCCAGAAGCGACGATTCTCACATTCTCACCGTAAGGAACAGCTAAGGACATTAGTCCTAGGATCGACTTTAAGTCAATCACACGGTCGCGGTAATGAAGAGTAATATCAACTGAATATTTAGATGCAGCTTGGACTACTTTAGCAGCTAACGATGCATGAATACCATTTGTACTTGAAATAATAATTTCTTTTGTAATCATAATATTTCCTCCTCTTTATACTATTTTATTTAAAACATTGGGGGTGTTGACACCCACAAAACTTTAGCTTTTGAGCTAGAGTTATTAATAATATAATGCTCTTTATGAGCTAGATAATAAAATGTCTCTCCTCGTTTTAAAGGATATCTTTTTTTATTATAAACTAATGTGATTCTTCCTTCTAACACATAGCCGAACTCTTCTCCCGAGTGAGGCTCATCAATTGCAGTTTGCCCACCAGATTCAATTTCTACTATAATTGGCTCCATTTGATATTTTTGAGCATTAGGAACAATCCAAAAGATTTCATTTTTTAAAACGTTGTCTTCTTTAGTGTAGTAATCTTCTTCTTTATAAGTAATTACAACATCGTTTTCTAAACTGAAAAATTCATGAACATCGGTACCTAAGACTTCTAATATTGAGTATAGAGTATTTATAGAAGGCGAGGTTAAGTTGTTTTCTAGTTGTGAAATATAGCCTTTAGTTAGTTCTACTCGGTTAGCAAGTTCTTCTTGAGTTAAGTCATTAGCCAATCTTAATTCTCTAATTTTCTTGCCTAGATCAACCATTATTTATCGTTAACACACTCAATACCTGGAAGTTTTTTACCTTCTAAGTATTCAAGAGATGCTCCGCCTCCTGTAGAAATATGAGTAAATCCATCTTCTAATCCGTTTTCAATAACAGCTGCTGCTGAATCTCCACCACCAACTACTGTTGTAGCGTCTGTAAGTGTTGATAAGAATTTAGCAATTTCAACTGTACCATTAGCGAAGTTAGAAAATTCGAATACTCCAAGTGGCCCATTCCAAACAACTGTTTTAGCCTCTTTTAAATGTTTTTTGAATAATTCAATAGTTTTTGGACCAACGTCTAATCCCATTTCATCAACAGGAATGTTGGTGTAATCTCTTAAGTTCTTTTCTGAATCATTAGCAAATTCTTTAGCTGTATATACGTCAATACCTAAAACAATTTTACCTTTAGCTTTTTCTAATAAGTCTTTAGCTAAATCTAATTTATCATCTTCAACTAAACTTAATCCTACATCATGTCCTTGAGCTTTAACAAATGTATAAGCCATTCCTCCACCGATTAAAATATGATCAGCAGTTTTTAATAAGTTTTCAATAACTCCAATTTTATCTGATACCTTAGCTCCACCTAAGATAGCAACAAATGGTCTTTTTGGATTATCAACAGCTTCACCAATAAATTTAATTTCTTTTTCTAATAAGAAACCAGCTGCTGCTCCACCAATATTTGAAGCAATTCCAACGTTTGAAGCATGTGCTCTGTGAGCAGTACCAAATGCGTCATTAACAAATAAATCTCCTAATGATGCCCAGTATTTACCTAATTCTGGGTTATTTTTAGATTCTTTGTTGCCGTCTAAATCTTCAAAACGTGTGTTTTCAAGCATTAGAACTTCACCAACTTTTAATTTGTTAATTGCAGCTTCAAGTTTAGCTCCTCTTGTTTCAGGAACGAATACTACTTTTTGACCTAATAGTTCTTCTAATCTTTTAGCTACTGGTGCTAACGAGTTTTTAGCTAAATCTTCTTGGCTTTTAACTCTTCCTAAGTGAGATAATAAAATAACTTTAGCCTCATGCTTAATAGCGTACTTGATTGTAGGTAAGGCTTGAACGATTCTATTATCGTCAGAAATTTTTCCATCTTGGAACGGAACGTTAAAATCGACTCTAATTAATAATTTTTTATCCTTTAAGTTTAAATCTCTAATTGTAAGTTTTGACATATTTTTACATCTCCTTTACTATACCGATATTATTATATCATAATAATAAATCAAGAATAGATTTTATTGATATGAAAGGGTTTTATCATTTATTTTTACACTTTTTTAGGGCTTTAAGTTTAAAAAAGGAGTGTTTTTGCTTGTTTTTTGATATTTAACAATCCGATTTAACAATTCTACTCTTCTATTAAAAAGATTATATTTTAAATTAATTATTATTTTTTCATAATCATTAAAAACTATGGTTGTTTTAGAATTAGTTTCATAAAAAGTTAAAACAGTTTGATAATTAATCCAAATATTATCATATTCTCTAACTCTTTTAATTGGAATAAAAAGATTGTCTTTGTTTATATAAACAGGAATATTATGTTTTACATTAAATATTTTAGTTACCGCTTTTAAATAACCTTCATAGGTAAATAGGTTTTGAAGACACAATCTTTTTATTATCGAAAGATTATTTAGCTTTGATTCAACTATTTCACCTTGTTTAATAATTTTTGATCCGTATGGTGTATTAATAATATATTTAATCATTGTTTTATCTAAAAAAAGAGGCCGGAGCCTCTTTCTAGTTATTCTTTTTCAGATTCTTCTGCTTCTTTTCGTTGAGCTTTTCTTTCTTTTCTTTCCTTAAAGAATTTAGAAATTCTTTCGATTAAGCCTGGTTTTTCATCGCCTAATTTTTGACTTGCTTTTCTGGCTTCTCTTTGTGCCAATCTTTCTTGTCTTCTAATTTCAGCTAATTTCTTTTCATATGCTTCAGGATCTTCAACTTTTAATCTTTCAAGTTCAGCTTTAGCAGCTTGTTCTTTAGCAATTCTTTCAGTTTCTAGGCGTTTCATTTCTTTTCTAATTTCTTTAACGTTTCCATCTAAAGTTAATCTTTGTTCACTTTGTGGGTCAAAGAAATGACATTTATTCATATCAAATACTAATTTGATTTGATCGCCAATTCTAACGTCATATCTAGCATCAACTGAAGCTGAGAATTGGTGATTTCCTAAGTTTGAGTAAATATGTGTCTCTGCACCTAGTAATTCGACAACATCAACTTCGATATCAACAACTGCTTCTGGATAAGCTTCAAATACATTTTTATCATCATGGATATCTTCTGGTCTAATTCCTAAGACGATTTCAGTTTCAAACATATCGTTAGCTTTAATGATATCTAATTTACCTTTAGGTATTTTAATTTTATGTTTATCAACTTCAAAATAACCATCTTTATTGATTCTACCTTCAATAAAGTTCATTGGAGGTGTTCCAATGAATCCACCAACGAAAATGTTGTTTGGGTTGTCATAAATTTCTTTTGGCGTTCCTACTTGCATAATATAACCATCTTTCATAACAACGATTCTATCAGCCATTGTCATCGCTTCGATTTGGTCGTGTGTTACGTAGATAGTTGTAGTTTGTAAGCTCTTGTGAAGTTTAATTAATTCACCACGAGTTTGAACTCTTAATTTCGCGTCTAAGTTTGATAATGGTTCGTCCATTAAGAATACTCTAGCGTCACGAACAATAGCTCTACCTAAAGCAACTCTTTGTCTTTGACCACCTGATAAAGCTTTTGGTTTTCTTCTTAAATAAGGAACTAAACCTAAGACTTCGGCTGCGTTTTGAACTTTTTCTTCAATAATATCTTTTGGTACTTTTCTTAACTTTAATCCAAATGCCATGTTATCATAAACAGTCATGTGTGGATATAGAGCGTATGATTGGAATACCATCGCGATATTTCTATCTTTTGGTGGAACGTCGTTAACTAAAAC
>DUQW01000094.1 GCA_012837585.1 Acholeplasmataceae bacterium | reverse complement strand
TTTTTGTTCATAGCCTATAAATTCATTATATATTTTGATATAATGAATATGAAAATATTTTACTAAAAAATTTAGGAGGGCATATGAGAAAAATAGATAATAAAGAAATCATTGCTAAGGTTAGTGATGCATTAATTAAAGCAGCTAAAGTTTTACCAAATGATGTCTATGCGGCATTAAATGCGGCACTTGATAAGGAGACTAATGAATTATCAAAAGATGTTTTAGGTAAAATCATTACGAATGCTGAAATCGCCAAAGATGAATTTATTCCAATGTGTCAAGATACAGGAATGGTTGTCTGTTTTGCAGAAGTTGGTTATGATGTTAAAATAACCGGTGATTTATATGAAGCAATCAACCAAGGAGTAAGCAAGGCATACACTGAAGGCTATTTAAGAAAATCAGTAGCCGATCCAATTTCAAGAATTAATACTAAAGATAATACTCCGGCAATTATTCACGTTAAATTAGTTCCGGGAGATAAACTTGTATTAAAACTTGCACCTAAAGGAGCAGGTAGTGAAAATATGAGTTCAGTTAAAATGCTAACACCAGCTGATGGAATTGAAGGAATTAAAAAGCATGTTTTAAATCAAGTCTTTAATGCTGGTGGTAAACCATGTCCTCCAATTATCGTAGGTATTGGCATTGGTGGTAATTTAGAAAAATCAGCCTTACTTGCGAAAGAAGCTTTATTAAGAGATTTAGATGATGTTAATCCTGATCCGGTATTACGTGATTTAGAAGAATCTTTATTAAAAGAAATTAATGATTTAGGCGTTGGTCCAATGGGATTTGGTGGCAATACTACAGCGTTAGCAGTTAAGATTGGTAAATATCCAACCCATATTGCAGCACTACCAATCGCAGTTAATATTCAGTGTCATGCTGCCAGACACATCGTTGTCGAGTTATAGAGGTGAGATTATGAAAAAGATTACAAGCCCTGTTAATTTAAATGAAATAAAAGATCTAAAAGCCGGTGATATCGTCTATATCACAGGAACGATTTATACGGCAAGAGATGCTGCACATAAAAGATTAGTAAATGATCTTAAAAATCATAAAAAAATTAAATTTGATTTAAAGAACTCAACAATTTACTATGTTGGACCTACACCAACAGCACCTGGTGATGTTATTGGTTCTGCAGGTCCAACAACTAGTTATCGTATGGACCCTTATGCTGAACCTTTATTAAAAGAGGGTGTTAAGATGATGATTGGTAAAGGTGATAGATCAAAAGAATATAAAGATTTACTAGTTAAATATCAAGCCGTTTATATTTCATGCATTGGTGGAACTGGAGCTTTAATTAAAAAGTCTATTACTGATGCTAAGGTTATTATGTATGAAGATTTAGATGCAGAAGCGATTAGAGAATTACATGTTAAAGATTTTTATGGTGTTGTAGTATATGATATGCATGGCGGAGATTTATTTGAAGCCAACCGCAAAGGAGGAGTGAAATGATTAATTTTCAATTTTATAGTCCTACTGAAATAGTGTTTGGAAAAGATAGTGAATTAGGAGTTGCTCATTTACTAAAAAAACACGGTGCAACTAAAGTTTTATTTCACTACGGTGGTGGTTCAATTAAAGGTAGTGGTTTATATGACCGCGTCATAAAAACACTAGATGATGAAAATATTGCTTATTTAGAATTAGGAGGAGTAGTTCCTAATCCAAGAGCCAGTTTAGTTAGAGAAGGAATTAAAATAGTTAAAGAAAATAATATTGATTTTATTTTAGCTGTTGGTGGTGGCTCAGTCATGGATTCAGCGAAAGCTATCGCTGTAGGTGCTAAATATGAAGGAGATTTTTGGGATTTATATGATGGTACTAAAATTACCGCTGCACTTCCTTTAGGTGTTATCGTTACAATTCCCGCTTCAGGAAGTGAAGCTTCTAATTCATCGGTAATTACTAATGATGACTTAGGCTTAAAAAGAGGTACTAATAGTGACTTTATTAGACCGAAGTTTGCAATTATGAATCCCGAGTTAACTTATACCTTACCTAATTATCATGCGTTTGCTGGTGTAGTAGATATGATGAGTCATATTTTTGAAAGATATTTAACGAACACACCAGATGTTGAATTAACTGATTTAATGCAGGAATCAGTATTAGTTGCGATAATGGATAACGCTAAACGATTACTAAAAGATCCATATGATTATAATGCTAGAGCGCATATTATGTGGGCTGGTACCATTGCCCATAACGGTGTTTTAGGAGTCGGTCGTACGACCGACTGGGCAAGTCACGGACTAGAACATGAACTATCTGCATTATATGATGTTAGTCATGGGGCTGGACTTGCAGTAATATTCCCTCATTATATGCTATATATAATAGATCATGATGTCGATAGATTTTACCGTCTTGCAGTAAATGTTATGAAAGTTAGACCAAATAAAAATGATAAACGTGGTGTTGCAATTAAAGGAATTAGAAAACTTCAAGAGTTTTATAAGAGCTTAGGTATGCCATTAACTTTCGAAGACATTGGGGCTAAAAAAGAAGATATTCCTAAACTAGTTGAGCAACTAAACATAAATAAAGGTGATACCTTTGGTGGCTTTGTAAAATTAACAATGGATGATGCTAGAAAGATTTACGAATCTTGTTAATGCGCACATTAAATAAGACCATTCAATATGGTCTTTTTTTTACAATTGTTTTGTTATTTTTTCTTTTTAATAATTTGTGATAATATATAGAAGTATTTGAAAAAGAGAAAATTGATAGATATGAACAGTTTTATCAAAGGACAAATATTTGATTCGTTCCATACTTTATATACGATATTATCACTTGGAATTACAGTAGCTATATTAATATTTGCTAATAAATACTTAATAAAAGAAAAATACACTTACTTATACAATGGGCCTATTCTTATCAGGAGTAATTGGTGCAATAGTTAATATACTCTATTATTTAGCAGGATTAGAAACGCTTAATTCCATGTATATGTTAGCGCCAGCAATCGAAACTGGTAATAAGTTTACTAACTTTCTATTTTCTGGATACGCGATTGCGGCTTATATGATATTAGTAACCTATTTATTTATAATAACATGTGAATATGTAAAGTCTCATAAACATAACAAGTTACAAGAAGCCTGATGGCTTTTTTTATGTACAATTATCAATAAATCCTAATAATATTTTTTACATGGTATAATGAGTAAGGCAAAGGATTTATAAAATCTATTATTTATTATATTACCGAGGGAAAATATGAAAAAAAATCAAATATTATCATTAGTAACAATTGGATTATCAGGAATATTATATTTTGTTTATAATC
This sequence comes from Acholeplasmataceae bacterium, assembly GCA_012837585.1. Taxonomy (GTDB): domain Bacteria; phylum Bacillota_I; class Bacilli_A; order Acholeplasmatales; family Acholeplasmataceae; genus DUQW01. The sequence goes on along the minus strand of DUQW01000094.1, from coordinate 15,610 downwards.
TAATTAATTTAATTGAAAGTAAAGACTATAATTTATGGGATAATTTAGGTGTCTTACTATATACTATTTTATTAGTAACAGCACTAGCTTATGCAATTATTGAAAGAAAATTATTTGCTGGATTAGTTGTTACAATGTTAAAAATCACATTACCTTTTGGTCATCGATTTTTAAATCCAATTGTAACAACAGGTAAATATGATGTTTCAGGAGCTGTGGGAGTATTTTATGTTCTCTTTGCAATATTAGCGATTGTGTCAATAGTTGCATTAATCTTAGAGGCTAATGAAACTAGATTTGTTAGTTCTAAATACGAGTTTAAAACATTCTTAGGACCATTATTAGTATTTATATTTTTATTCTTATTTAATGATCCTAGTGTAGCAATTATCGCAGCAATGGCTGAAATTATTTCATTATTATTAATGGCAGTGATGACTGAAGATTTCTTATTTTTAAGTTTCTTTATTGCAGTTCCATTTAAATTTGTTCAAAAACGAGTTAATGGTGTTGATGTAACGGCATTTGAAGTAATCTACTTAGTATTAGGTGTAGCATTATTAATCTACGGAGTATATGAATTAATTACTCAGATTAAACATGCTTCACATGAAGAACACGGAGTAGTTCATTAATTAAATAGTAAATTTAATGATGACACTTTATCCAAAATGGATAAGGTGCCATTTTATTTATTATAAATACTCATGATATAATAAATATGGTGATTAAATGGCTTTTGATGGATATTTTATCTCAAGGTTAATTAGTGAGATTGAACCAAAAATACTAAACTTAAGAGTCAATAAAATATTATCTGATGAGAACTACCTGCAGTTAAAACTGCAAAGGGAGTATCTCACTTTTACTATTTCTGGTCAAGCTGGGATGTTTTATCTATCAGATGAAGTTATTAATAATGAGGATTATGAGTTTTCTAAAGTATTAAGAAAAAATATAATGGGATACAGACTAAGAAGTATTAATCAAGTATCAATAGATAGAACTATTATTTTTGAGTTTGAAGGTCTTGATTTAATTAAAGGTCCAGTTAAGAAAAAGTTATTTTTAGAAGCTTACGGTAGAAACTTTAATTTAATTTTAACTAATCAAGATGATTTAATTATTTCAGCCCACAGATTAATTCATAATATAGAAAATAAAACTATTTTGCCAAATGTTAAATATGTAATAGATGAGACTTCTAAGATTTTACTTAATAATCAATCGACACTTCACATTGATTATGAAGAGATAAAAGATAAATATATTGGAGTATCGCCACTACTTGGAAAATACTTACAAGGGAAACATATTAATTTAGATGAAATTAAAATTAATCCAGTTAAAAACTTAGATAATAATCAGTTTTACTGGTTTAATTTGTTTGAAACTGAAAATGTTAAAAGTTATCAAAGTTTATCAAGTTTAATTGGTGATTTGAAAGTATTAAAAAAAGTTGATAAAAAGCCTTATGAAAAATTTATTAAAAATGAATTAATTAAATTACAAAATAAATTAATTAAACTTGATGAAGACTTAAAAAAACATGAATATAATTTATCACTAAAAGAAATTGCTGATTTAATTTATTCATCAGGATTAGATTTAAATACTAAAGTTTCAACATTTAATAAGACATCATTAGATGTCAATCTAACTTTAAATGAAAATGCACAAAAGTTTTATGCGAAATATAAAAAGGCTAAAACGGGTATTGATTATTTACAAAATGAAATTATTAAAACTAATTTAAGAATTGAAACTTTTGATGAATTTTCTAAGGTATTAGAATATTTAGAAAGCGAAGAAGAATTAAATGATTTTGCCGAAGCGTTAACTGAATATGGTTATAAATATAAAACATCTAATAGAAGAAGAAAAGATCAAATAAGTATAACTAAGATTGAATATTTAGGATCTATTATTTTAGTTGGTAAAAATAGTAAACAAAATGAATATATTTTTTCTAAGTTAGCCAAAAATGATGATATGTGGTTACATGTGAAAGCGGGAACTGGGGCGCATGTAATAATTAAAGGCGAGTATTCGCCTAAAATAATCAAAAAAGCCGCACAATATGCAGCTTTCTATTCAAGTTATAAACACTCAAGTAATATTCCAATTGACTATACATTAGTTAGATATGTTACTAAAGTTAGAAAATCTGAAACTTTTAAGACGACATATCAAAATTATAAAACTATATATATTAATGAAGTTAATATGGATATTTTAACTAACCATTAAATCAAATTCAGTTAGCATATATTCTTGCTCACGCTTTTTAAAATCAAAGACTGATAAAAGCGTTACAATTGAAATTCTACCAACAAACATAACAAATATTAAAACCCATTTAGTAAATGCGCCGGCCATTGCGGTAAGACCGTTAGTATAACCAACGGTACCAAATGCGGACACTACTTCAAATATTGCAAAAAATGGGTTTACATTTTCCGCAATGGTAATGAGTAAAACTGATATAAAAATTAGAATTAACGCCGCAATTAAAGCGACCATCGCTTTAAAGACGGTGTTTTCTTTATAAGCTCTTTTACCAACTTTAGTTTGAGCACGGTTAAGACTAAATTTAACAATTCCCGAAAAGACTAAGATGGCAGTCGTAATTCTAATTCCTCCACCAGCAGAGTTAGGGCTTGCCCCGATAAACATAAGTAGTGTTAAAAATAATTGAGTTCCAGGCTTAATAACAAAAGCCCCTTCTCCAACACCAATTTCAGCAATTCCGTACCTGAAGATATCAAATCCGGCACTTCTGGAAGAAATTGAAGTGAAAAAGGATGCGGTTATTCCTTTAATAAAGGAATAATTCGTTAACATTTCGCCGCCTCTAAATTCCATTAAATAAAAGATGATGCCACCGGCAATCCATAAACCAAGGTGGGTGAAAAATAATAATTTAGTAACATAAGAGAATTTAAATTCCTCTTTTTTAATTTTAGCTTTAATACAGTCTATAGTTTCACTAATAGGAATAAAGCCGACACCACCAATAAAGATTAAAAACATCGATATATAAATGATAATATAGTGATTATAATCTAAGAAGTTTGCAAATATTGCTCCACCTTTAAAAATATCGAATCCAGCATTCATAAATAGTGAAGTTACTAAAAAAATCGCTTCTAGAATAGATTCCCAAAAGGTTAATGGACCAACAGCATCGCTGTGATAAAAATAGATTGACATAAATACTGCCGCTAATGTTTGAATTGAGATCATTACGATAAAGACGTGTTTAACATTACGAATAATTCCTTTAATTGAAAAAACATTTTGTTCTGCGGCTAACATTGCTCTTTCGCTAATTCCAATCTTTTTACCACTAATAATCCAGAAATTAGCAATTAACATGTAAATACCCATACCACCAATTTGCATAATTAACATAATGATAATTTTACCAACCACTGTAAATGATTCAGATAAATTAATTGGAGTTAATCCAGTAGTAGACATTGCTGATATGGAAATAAATAAACTATCTAGAAAACTAACCGGCACTTTTTGTGAAAAAGGTAACCATAATAAAAGACCCCCAAATAATCCAAATAATAAATAGATCGTAAAGAAGGTTCTAGGATAGTTTTTGAAAAATATATTTTTAATTGTTTTTAGAGTTTGTTTCATATTATTCCCCTTATAAGTGATAATTAATTTTATCATAAAATTACATATTTTAATAATTAAGCAATTTATTTGTATTTTTTCTAATTATTATTTATAATAATAATGTATATAAAGATTATAAATAAAAGGAGATAAAAATTATGAAATACGTATTACCAAAATTAGATTATGCATATGATGCATTAGAACCATTTATTGATGCAAGAACTATGGAATTACACCATACAAAGCATCATCAAGCTTATATCAACAACTTACTTGCAGCACTTGAAAAACACCCAAAATTAAACTTATCATTAGAAGAAATGTTAACTGATCCTAACTTGGTACCAGAAGATATTAGACAAACTGTTATTAATAACGGTGGTGGTCATTATAACCACTCATTATTCTGGACTCTATTAAAGGTAAATAATGGACAATTACCAACTGGTAAATTATTAGAAGCAATCAACCGTGACTTTGGTTCATTTGACGAATTCAAAGTAAAATTTGAAAATGCAGCAAAAAGCCAATTCGGTAGTGGTTGGGCATGGTTATTAGTTGGAAAAGATGGTAAATTACAAGTAGTCGGTACACCAAACCAAAACACTCCACTTAACCTTGGAACTCCAATTTTAGCAATTGACGTTTGGGAGCATGCTTACTACTTACAATACCAAAACCGTAGACCAGATTACATATCAGCATTTTGGCATGTAATTAACTGGAACAGAGTAGAAGAACTATTTAATAAAGCTAAATAAAACTTCATATCATTAAAAGACCGATTCGCTTTGAATCGGTCTTTTTGATATGTAAAATATTCTTTTTCTAAATAGAAGCATTTTTCTAAATAATATTATAATTATTCTTATTATAAAAAGTTTATCATGCTATAATTACATAGAAATAGGAGGTATTTATGAAAGCAGTAAAACAAGATATTATAAGAATAACTATTTCACTTGTATTAATTATTACTGGTGTCATATTAGAAAATGTTATACAAGATATTCAATCATGGATCTTAATTATTGTCTACGGACTTGCTTTCCTGATTGGTGGATATAAAAAAGCTAAAGATGGAATTATTGAGACGATTGAAAATAAAGCACTGAATGTAGAAACTTTAATGATTTTAGCAGCTATTGGAGCCTTAATTTTAGGCGATTATAAAGAGGGAGCTATCTTAATCTTTATTTTCGCAGTAGCAGGTTTATTAGAAGAATATGCAACATTAAAGAGTGAAAAAACATTAACTGAATTATTAACATTAGCACCTGATAAAGCAACTATAGTAATTGGAAACGAAGAAAAAGAAGTGTTAGTTAAAGAATTAAAAATTGATGATGTAGTAATGGTTAGAGTTGGTGAATCTGTTCCGGTTGACGGTGTGATTGTAAGAGGCGAGACCTCGCTTAATGAATCAATGATTACTGGTGAATTTACTCCAGTTGATAAAACTATTGGTGATGAAGTATACGCCGGAACACTTAACCAAGTGGGAATGATTTTAGTTAAAGTTACCAAAGATGCTAGTGAAACGGTTGTTAATAAAATTGTAGATTTCGTTAAGGATGCACAAGAAAACAAAACCAAACAAGAAGGATTCTTAGAACGATTTGAAAGATGGTATGTTTATGTTGTAATTGGGCTAGCAATTATCTTAATGTTAGTACCGTTATTAAACTATGCCGGATTAAATGTATGGGACTGGAAAACAGCATTCCAACGCAGTATTGTTGTTTTAGTAGTAGGTAGTCCATGTGCCTTAGTCGCGTCAGTTACACCTGCTGTTTTAGCTAGTTTATCTAACGCTGCCAAACAAGGCGTTTTAATTAAAGGTGGACCAGCATTAGAGAAAATTAAAGATGTTGATACAGTAGTTTTTGATAAAACAGGGACTATGACAGAAGGCATGCCATATGTTGAAACATTTACAACATACGGTGTTGACAAAGAGTATTTCTTGCAAAACTTAGTTTCAATTGAAAAACATTCAGCACATCCGCTAGCTATAAGTATTATTAAACATTTTAATGATGTCAAAACGATCGAAGTTGAAACAAGAGAAGTTCCTGGAATCGGAATTGAAGGAATTATTAATGGTGAGTCTTGGGTAGTTGGACGTTTTGAAATAGAGATGTGTAAAAAATGTCATGCTGATATTAATGAATACCGTAATAAGGGTTATACATTAGTTAGTGTTGCAAAAGATAATTTTATGGTTGGTTTAGTAATTCTAAAAGATAAAGTTAGAGATAATGCTAAAGAAGTAATTGACCATTTGCATCAAGATAAATTAGAAGTAGTAATGTTAACTGGTGATAATCACCAAGCAGCAGAAAACTTAGCAAATGAATTAGGTATTGATCATTTTAGAGCCGGCTGTATGCCACTTGGTAAGATGGAACAAGTCGAAAACTTAAAAGCTGACGGAAGAAATGTAATAATGATTGGAGACGGAATTAATGACGCTCCAGCATTAGCGGCTGCTGATGTCGGTGTTGCTATGGGAAGTGCCACTGACGTTTCACTTGAAACTGCTGATATGGTGTTTATGCATAACGATTTGGAAAACGTTATTCAAGTAAGAAAATTATCAAAAAGATTAAGAAATGTCATTATTCAAAACGTAGTTTTCTCAGTAAGTGTAATTGCCTTATTATTAATCTTTAACATTTTTGGGTGGGTAATGCTTCCAATTGGAGTAATTGCTCATGAAGGATCAACGATATTAGTTATATTAAATAGTTTAAGATTACTAATTGTTAAAAAGTAAATATAAAAAAAATAAGGACCGATTTTTTAATCGGTCCTTTTAATTTTACTCTAATGGTTTAGTTTCAATTACCGCATAATCGCCATCTTCACGACGATATACTACGTTAGTTCTACCTGTTTCTTTGTCTAAGAAGATATAAAAGTCGTGATCTGTTAATTCCATTGCTTGGATTGCATCTTCAGTAGACATAGGTCTTAACTCTATTTTTTTATTTTTAACCAATTGTGAAGCTAAAACTTCTTTTTCTAATGATTCAACATCTAATTCTTGGTGAGTAAAATTTCCAAATTTAGTTTTGTCTAGATGGTTTTGTAATTTTTCACGGTGACGATGAATTTGTCTTACTAAGCGGTCGATTGATTTATCGATTGCTGCATAAATATCAAATTCAGGTGTTTCCGCTCTTAAGACTAATTCTTTAGCGAAGACTGTAATTTCAACTTTATGATGGTCTTTGTATACTTTACATAGTACACGAACATCATTTACGTTTTCTTCGCCAAGTAATCGAATTACTTTAGCCATCCTCTTTTCTGCGTAATCAGTGATTGATTGACTAGGGACGAATCCGCCTTTACCTAATACTTCAAAGTTCATAACGCTACCTCCTTAATTGATTGTTATGATAATTAGGTCACCTATGTTAAAGGTGTCTAAGATGTTATAAATTTCTTCGGTGAAAGAATCAAAATATAGTAGAGGTAAATTTTTAAATAAAGCGATTTTGAAAAATCTTTCTAATAAAAACATATCTATTTGAGGTTCAAGATCGACCCATTTGGGTTTTAAGTAGTAGTGGTGAATGACACCACTATTAATAGGAATAACCTCATAGTAGAAGTTATAAATTGATTGCCTTTCGCATTTATGACATAAGGCTTTATATTCTGTATCAAAAATATTTTTAAATGTTTTATTTATGATAATAGGCTCACTACATTTTAAACATTTCACATTCATCACCTATTTGATAATAGGTTAATAATTAAATATTACTTTTTGTATTCTTTGATAATTTTATCGATTAGGTGAGCAGGAACTTGTTCATAGCGTAAGAATTCTCTAGTGAATGTACCTGAACCTTGAGTCATAGCTTTTAAATCAATTGCATATGAAACAATTTCAGCTTCAGGAATTTCAGCGTGAATAATTTGTTCGCCATGTCCTTGATCCATTCCAAGTACTCTACCACGACGTTTGTTAACGTCTCCCATTACATCTCCAACGAATTGGTCTTTAACGGTAATACTTACTGACATAATAGGTTCTAAAATAGTAGCACCTGCACCTTTAGCAACAGCTTCTTTAAACGCTAAGGCTGCAGCTAATTTAAACGAAATTTCGTTTGAGTCAACTGAGTGATAAGAACCATCATATAAAGTTGCTTTAACATGAACTACTGGGAATCCAGCTAAAGGTCCTCTTTCAAAAGTTTCTTGTAAGCCTTTTTCTACAGCTGGGTGATAGTTCTTAGGAACTGATCCACCAAATATTTCTTCGTGGAATTCAAAGATTTCTTCACTTGGTTCAAATCTAATGTATACGTGACCAAATTGTCCAGCTCCACCTGATTGTTTTTTGTGTTTACCTTCAGCTTCAACTTTTCTTGTAATAGTTTCACGGTATACAATTTTTTGGTCTTCAATTTCAACATCAACTTTGAACATTGATTTCATTTTATCTAAAATATAACCTAAGTGAGTCATACCTTGACCACCAACTAGAAGTTGTGCAGTTTCTTTATTTCTACGAATTTCAAATGTAGGGTCTTCAAGATTTAATCTTTGAAGAGCTCCTGAAATTTTATCTTCGTCTTGTCTATTTTTAGGAACAATTGCCACATAAATAACTGGAGTAACGATTGGCACTGGTTCATATAAAACTTGATTTCTTGTATCACTTAGTGTATCGCCAGTATATAAATCTAATTTATTAACTGCAACTATATCACCAGCATGTACTAATTCAACAGGAATTTGAGTCTTACCTCTTAATCCAAATAAAGCTCCAACTTTTTTAGTTTCACCGCGGTTAGTTACTGCGATATCTTGACCTGGTGCTAAAGTACCAGAATTAACTTTTAAGTAGTTAATAACTCCTAAGAAAGGGTCCACTGATGATTTGAAAACGTAAGCAGAAAATGGGTCAGAATCATTCGTTTTTCTAACAACTTCTTGATTATTTCTTGGATCTACACCTTTAAATGGTTTTAAAGTGTCAGGGCTTGGTAAGTAGTTAATCATCATTTCTAATAATGTTTGAATACCAACATCTTTAGTTGCACTACCAATCATAATTGGTGCTAATTCCCCATTAATCATCGCATCTTTTAGTCCGTTAGCGATTTGTTCTTGAGAAATTTCTTCACCTGAGAAATATAACTCTAATAACTCTTCGCTAGTTGATGCAACAGCTTCTAAAATAATAGTATTTAATTCTTCAGCACGTGCTTTATTATCAGCATATACTTCAACTTCTTTTCTACCATTAGCATCAAATACGTAGCCCTTCATATCTACTACGTCAACATAACCTTCAAATTTATCTTCTTTTCCAATTGGAATAGCAAAAGGAACAGCTTCTTTACCTAATTTCTCTTCGATATCTTTTAACAAGTTATCAAAGTTTACGTTTTCTTTATCCATTTTATTGATAAAGATAACTGAAGGAATTTTTCTCTTACGAATTTCCTTCCAAACTCTTTCGGTTCCAACTTGAACACCACTTGTAGCGTCAATAATAATTACAGCACCTTTTACTACAGATAATGCTTGGTTTAATTCACCTACAAACTCATCATTACCAGGAGTATCTAAAAAATTAAGCTTATAACCATTAAATTCAACTGGAATTAATGAAGTTGACAAGCTTGATAGTCTTTGTTGCTCCTCTGGTAAAAAGTCAGAAACTGTACTTTTCTTTTCAACTTCACCTTTCTTGCTAATGTTTTTTGCAACATAAAGCATTGATTCTGTAAGTGTTGTCTTTCCTGAACCTTGGTGTCCAACAACGACAATATTACGAATTTCTTTTGATTGATAATCTTTCATGTAACAATTTGCATACTTTTGTAATTTAAAGTAAAAATAATAAGTATGCTCTCCTTTCTAGTATTCTATTTTCTAAACGATAAAAGCGTTTACACTTTATATATAAATTATAACATAAACTATTAGTTTATAGAAGCGATTATCTACCGTAAATTAAAGTATTTTTTGATTTTTATTTATTTTTCTTAATTTTGTAGCAAAAAAAAGAAGTTGTTAATACTTAACAACTCCTATTTTTAAGTATATTAATAAGCTCTTGCAAATAGTAAAGTAATATTTGCTTTTTTACCAGTTACTGGACAAGTGTTAGTAATTAAGTCTTCCTCAACAATAACTCTTGCAGTAGCACCAGTATCTTCCTTAACTTGTAGTTCAGCTTCTTCACCGTGAACACTCATTTTTACATATCCGCCTAATTCAAGGTGTGCCTTAAACTCATCATAAGTTTTAGCAACTCGAATATTTGATTCTAAGTGTGCCTTAGCTTTTTCATACATTTCATTATGAACATCATTAATTAGTTTTGGAAGAGTAGTAGCAAGTTCATCAAACGGTACAGTTATTTTTTCTCTTGTGTTTCTCTTAACTACTACAACGTGTTTATTTTCAATATCTCTTGGACCAAATTCAATTCTTAGTGGAACACCTTTCATTTCGTATTCACTAAATTTCCAACCTGGACGACGATCGCTATTATCAACTTTATATCTTAAGCCTGTAGACTCTAAAACTTCCTCAATTTTTGGAATGGCATCAATTACAACATCACGATTACTTTGGATTGGAATGGCTACAACTTGAATTGGTGCAAGGTGTGGTGGAAGAACTAATCCTTCATTATCACCATGAACCATAATTACCGCACCAATTAATCTTGTCGTTACTCCCCATGATGTTTGATACACTGGTTTTGATTCGTTATTTTCATCTTGGAATAAAATATTAAATGCTTTTGCGAAGCCATTTCCAAAATAATGAGAAGTACCAGATTGTAATGCTTTACCATCATGCATTAATGCTTCAATAGTATAAGTTTCTTCAGCTCCAGCAAATCTTTCTTTATCAGTTTTCTTACCTGTAATAAATGGAATCGCTAGTAATTCTTTTCCTAATCTATCATAGATATTTAACATTTGTAAGGTTTCGGCCATTGCTTCCTCTTTAGTAGCATGCGCTGTGTGACCTTCTTGCCATAAAAATTCTTTTCCTCTTAAAAATGGTCTTGTTGTTTTTTCCCAACGAACAACACTACACCATTGATTATAAAGAATTGGAAGATCACGGTATGAATTAATTATTTTTGAATAATGATCCGCAAATAACACCTCAGAAGTAGGTCTTACAATTAATCTTTCAGCTAAATCATCAACACCAGTAGTAGTAATAATTGCTGTTTCTGGAGCAAATCCTTCAATATGATCTTTTTCTTTTTGGAATAAAGATTCTGGAATAACTAAAGGTAGGTATACATTTTGGTGTCCAGTTTTTTTGAATTCTTTATTTAAATAATTTTGAATTTGTTCCCAAATAGCGTATCCATATGGACGGTAAATAATGAATCCTTGAACGTTTGAATAGTCCATTAATTCAGCTTTAACGCATAAGTCTGTATACCATTTGGCGAAATCTTCATCTCTTGAAGTCACATCTTTTACTAATTTTTCTTTACTCATATTATCACCTTTTTAAGACGGTTTCACCGTTAATAAAATCAATTTTTTTATTTTTGTATAAATTTCCAAGTGCTCTTTTAAAAGCTTTTTTACTCATATTAAAAACTTGCTTTATTTCTTCAGGACTAGACTTATCTGTAAGTCTCATTTTTCCTCTTTGTTCTAAGTAGCTTAATATTAATTCTGCATCATCTACCATCTGCTTTTCTTTTTGCAATGTTAATTGTGCAGTGTAATATTCATGATGGCGGTAATTAATAATTACCATTGTATCTTCACCGATTCGATAAGGTTTACGTAAGTTAGTAGAAGGTACAAAGATTGGAGTCAAATTGTTAGTTAATAAACTAATCCCATCATCTCCTATTTTAACTACTCTCGCATGAACTTCCTCACCAACATCAAAGTTTTCCATTTCCTTATTATTACTATTAACAGCTAAAAAGTTCTTGCTAACTTCTAATTTAACGTGTAATAAGTCCCCCACTTGGGGCCAAAGGTTAGTATTATAAGGTAAGTTATCTTTTGAATACAAGATATCTTTGTTAATTCCGTTATCTAAAAATACGCCAATTTTATGATTAATCCCATTTACCTTAAGCCATGCAGATTGATCCTTAGTTATAATTGGGTTAAGTAATGTAGCAGCTAGCCTTCCTTTATTATCGTAATAAAGGAATGCCATAACAATAGTGTTAGTTTCTAACTCCTTAAAATTTGTTTCATTATTATGTAAAAAAACTTCATCTTGGTTCTTGTTAATCAACATATAACCAATATCAGTTTTTCTTAATACCTTTAATTGTTGTATTTCTCCTGGTTTTAACATTATCTCACCAACTTATATTTTAACATATTTTATACGTTTTACTGTTTTTATAGTCAATAAAGATAAATGATAATAGGGTAAACCCTATTCCAATTAAAAACCAGTACTTATAATTTTCTGGATTTGTAGTCAAATAACCGCCAATTAATACAAATACAGTGTTAAATGCTGAACGAATTGAACCCATCCAAACTGTAGCCAGTGTTACATTATATGGTTTTACTAATTTAGAAATCATAACCATCATCATGTAAATAGAAATTGAAATTGGAAAAGCACGTAACATTGTTACAGCAACAATCACTCCAATTGGTACATCAATATAACCTGAAAGAGCATATACACCATATCTTATTACAAGTGATCCAATAATTAATAAATAGAAGACTATATTAGGAATTCGCTTTCCGATAAAGCTCCATAGAATTAATAAAAATAATTCTACAAAAATAAAACCAGCAACAATAAATCCGTAATGAACTTCGGTCACTTGATAAATATCTTTTAAAAATGTCGCAAGATAAGTATCAAAAATAAACATTGCAGTTAAAGTAAATGTTACTACAAATACATATTTCCAATATGGTTTATTTCTTAAAAGTTCTTTAGGTTCTGGTTTATGTGAAAGAGATTGGTCCATATCAATGTCTAATGGCTTAATAAAGTTAATTAACAGTGATGTTAAAACAAACAATCCAGCACCAATATAGAAAGCTAATTGATAGCTATGACTAGCAACAATTCCTGATATAATCATAGTAATTGCATATGCTAATGTTCCAACAGTTCTAATTAAAGAGTAGCTAGCATTATTCCTTTGAGCATATGTTACTGTATAACTATCAAATAAAATATAGTAAGGCTGTCCAACAACCGCAATTATGAAAATAACGAAAATAATTAGCCAGACGTTAGCCCCAATATTAGCTAGTATCACTACCGCAATAGCTTCAATTACAGTAAGTATTCTTATGAAAATACGATTATAGTTAATGTTTTTTGAAAACTTAGACCAAATTGGATTAATAAAAATAGCGACAAGCGGCATAATCATCATAATTTTACCGACATCACTATTTTCAAGACCAATAGATCTTAAATATAAAGCTAAAAAGGGATATATAAATGCATCACCCATATATCTGATAAATGTTGTAAGTTGGTATTTAAAAGTCTCTTTTTTCATAGTCGATCATATCTATTATAACCGATTTTGAAAAATAAAAGAAAAAGGTGATTTTAATCACCTTTCATTTATTATTTCATTTAATTCTAAGTACCTTTTTACCAGTAATTCTTCAACTAGATTAACAAAAGGTGTTATATCTTTTTCAACTTTGAAAGATTCTAATACTTGAACATATTGATCTTTCAACTTAGAAGACATAGTAATTGGTAAATAATTTTCCTTCATTAAATAGTAATTCATAACTAATCTTGCTAATCTACCATTAGCATCTAAAAATGGATGAATTTTAGCTAATTCAGCATGAGCGTATACTGCTTTTTCAACTGGGGTTCCTTTATGGTTTTCCAAGTTGAAGAAGTATCGTTTCATACGATCATAAACTTTAATATAATCAGGTGGTTGATGAGTTGCCCCAGGTATTCTAATATTAACGTTACGATAATGTCCTCCGTTTAGGATACCATCAGTTAATATTTCGTGAATATCTTTAATTCCTTCCTCAGTCATTTCCATATTATTTTTAACCATTAGATAAACGTGGTTAATTGCTTTATAGTGGTTGATAACCTCTTTAACATCACGTTCGCTGTGTCCAGAAACCGTTTCGCCAGCGATGACTTTTTTAACTTCATCGATACTAACTTTGTTGGTTCCTTGCATTGAGATTGCGTCAAAAGTGTAAAGTACTTTAAACTTTTCTTGTAGCTGTTCATATTCTTTTTCATTGATCAGACTTTTGATATTTGTTAGATATTCTTTTCTTTCTAACTCTAAAATGCTTTTGTTCATAATAACCAACTCCTTATTATTAAAATTATAACACAATAAAGCCATATATTAAACATAAAAAGACAATTTTACATAATAAATTTTGATATTTTCAAAATATTAACTTCATATCTTTAATTTTAATCGAAATCATTAATAAAAAACGGCTCGCTAATAGAATTTTTAATTGTATTATGATAAACTTATACATACGAAAGGAAGGAAAATTTACAATGAGTATAAAAAGGAAGTTATCCGTTTTTACAATTTTATTTGTTGTATTAAGTTTACTAGGGACTTATTTTATTACAACCGAACCACTTAATAACTTCATGATATCATTTGCGATTACACCATTTACTGTTGTTTTTTCTTTTTTAGGTAATCTAATAGTAATTTGTTTAATAGTAGTTGTTGTCTTTTTATGTTCTAAAAGGGCTTATAACCGGATGAGAATATTAGTAATAATCTCATTTATATTAAGTTTATTAGGATATTTACTATCAATTTATATTAGATATTATCAATCTCCGTTTTCCTTAAAAGATTTATCGTTTGCTAAATATGCAGAAACTGATATGACAACTTCAATTATTGATGTTGTATTAAGAGAATTAATTTTAGAATTTAAAATAGTTTTATTCTTAAATTTCTTTATTATGTTAGTGGTTTATATCATTTTTTCTAAAGATAAACCAAAAGGAATTTATAAGAAAGAATTAAATCCTAGAATTTTATTTCAAAACACTAAATTACTTTTCTCAGCAATGATTGGACTATTATTACTAAGTTTTATTCATATAAATGTTGTTTATCGTTATACAAAAAATAATTGGAAATTAGATCATGAACGACCACTTTACGGAATGCAAGCTAGTGGACCTTACAACTTTTATTTTTATGACTTATTAGGATTTGATTGGGCTAACTCAGGCGAAAGTAGAAAAGCTACGATTGAAGAAGTTATGTTATATGATAAAAACGTATCAAAATATACTAATTTCTTTGGTGAAACTTACTCAAATGTTTTAAATATTAATGATGCTTCAACTGTAAGATTAGATCCGTCATTAGGCGATGTTACTACATTAAACGGTATTTTCGCTGATAAAAATGTAGTTTATATCCAATTAGAAACACTAAATACATTTTTAATTGATGGATCAAGTCCATTTTTAGAAGAATTAAACTTAATGCCTGATTTCAAAAAGTTAATAGAAGAATCGTATTTCTTTGAAAACTTTTACTCAAATGTTGGATTAGGTAATTCAAGTGATGCTGAAATATTAGCTTTAACTGGATTATATACTCCAGGTAATAATTTAATGTACTGGCAATATGGTAGTAATAAATATCCAAGAGAGATAACTTGGCATGATAAAATTACTAACAACGCATATAAACGGATGATTGATTTTAGATTAAATCCCCTACCTAAAGTATTAAATGATTATTATTCAGCTTCATTTCATGCTGATAACAGGCAGTTTTATAATCGCGAAAATACTCACCCAGGAATGTTAAACTTTGATGATTTTTACCATTTTACGGAGAGAATATTACCCGATAAAATTGGTACAACTAACGCTATTGATGCATTCCCTAGTCATTTAGAGAAAAACCCGGGTAGCCCGTGGGTTGGTGAAAAAGATTTATTCGAGTGGGTAAAAATAGTAGCAA
>DUQW01000093.1 GCA_012837585.1 Acholeplasmataceae bacterium | reverse complement strand
GTACTACTTCGTCATACTAAAGTTAAACACCAATATCCACATGACTGGAGAACTAGAAAACCAATTATCTTTAGAGCGACACCACAATGGTTTGCTTCTATAGAAAAATTAAAACCACAATTACTTAATGAAATTGAAAATAATGTCGAATGGAAACCAAAATGGGGTGAAGTTAGACTTTATAATATGATTCGTGATCGTGAAGATTGGTGTATTTCTCGCCAAAGAGTTTGGGGAGTACCAATTCCAGTATTTTACTGTGAAAACGGTGAAGCAGTAATTGATCCAAAAGTAATTTTGCATATCGCTGATTTATTTGAAAAACACGGATCAAATATTTGGTATGAAAAAGATGCTAAAGATTTACTTCCAAAAGGATATACTAACCCTAATAGTCCAAACGGAATCTTTGTTAAAGAAGAAGACACAATGGATGTTTGGTTTGACTCAGGAACAAGTTTTCTAACTTTAGGCGGTAAACAATCTGATGTTTACTTAGAGGGTAGTGACCAATATCGTGGTTGGTTTAACTCTTCGCTAATTAATAGTGTAGCTTACCAAGATAAGGCACCTTATAAAAAAGTAATTTCACACGGATTTATTTTAGACCCTAAAGGTCAAAAAATGTCTAAATCTTTAGGTAACGTTATTGATCCAAATAAAGTATCAAATCAAATTGGAGCTGACGTATTAAGAGTTTGGGTGGCAAGTGTTAATTATGAATCAGATGTTGTTTTATCTGATGATATTTTAAAACAAGCTTCTGAAACATATCGTAAGATTAGAAACACTTTTAGATTTATGCTTGGTAATATTAGCGATTTTGATCCAAAAATTAATCATGTAGGATTCTCAATGCGAGGCAAACTAAATCGTGTTATGACTTTAAAAGCAATCAATCTAACTAACGAAGTAATCGATTCGTATGAACAATATAACTTTGAAAAGATATTACGCTTAATAATGCCGTTTATCATCAATGATATCAGTGCATTTTACTTAGATTATACAAAAGATATTTTATATATTTTAGATGAAAATGATTTTGAAAGAAGATCAGTGCAATCAACTATTTATGATATTCTTTTAAGACTATTAAAACTACTTACACCAATTATTCCGCATACAGCATCAGAAGTGTACAAGTATATTCCACATCGTGATTTTGAAGATATCTATTTAGAGGATATGCCAACTAAACAAAAAGTGGAATTTGAAGAATACTTAGAAGCTTTTTCTAAATTTGAAGTTTTAAGAGATGAAGTCTTAAAAGAAATTGAAGTTGCTAGAGCGGATAAATTACTTTCAAAAACATTAGAAGCGAAATTAGATGTTACGATTACTAAAGAAATTGATGAAGCTATCAAATTACTAGAAATTGATTTAATTCAAGTATTAATGGTTGCAGATATCAACGTTGAAGTTGGTCATGAAGTTGTAGTTAAAGTAACGAAATCTAATCATGTGACATGCTCTAGATGTTGGAATTTAGTTCCAGAAATTAATGAAGATGAGTTATGTTCGCGTTGTGCTAGTATTTTAGCTAAAAGGATGAAATAATCATGAGAATCCTAGTTGTAAATGATGACGGAATTGAATCTTCATATTTAGAAACCTTAGTTAAAGTTGCTTCTAGATATGGTTTTGTATATGTATCAGCACCGATAAAACATCAATCGGCAACGAGCCATGGAATTACTATTTCAAATAAGATCTATGTTGATAAGGAATCTTATCATTTATCAGGATCTGAAAAAACTATCGCCGTTGATGGTTTTCCTGCGGACTGTGTAAGAGTTGGTGTTGCCTTATTTGATACAGAGTTTGATTTAGTTATCGCCGGAGTTAATGCTGGCTTTAATATTTCAAGTGATCATTTATATTCAGGTACAGTTGCTGCCGCTAGGGAAGCAGTTGTTTTAGGAATTCCTGGTTTAGCATTATCAACACATTACATCGATAGCCCTAACTTAGAATATAAAATTGGGTTAGTTTTAGAAGAAGTAATTACTAGTAAAAAGTATTTAAATTTTAAGTTACTAAATGTAAACATTCCAAGAGCTGAAAAAGTTAATGGAATTAAATATACAACTCAAGGTAGAAGATTATTCCACGCTGAATTTAGTCCAATTCAAGGATCAAATGATTATAAAATTACATATAGTCAAATGATTTATGATGAACCAACTGATACTGATGCATATAATTTAGATAATGATTACATTGTAATTACACCACTTACAATTGATCAAACAAATTATGAAGATCTTAAAAAACTTAGAAAATAAAAAAGATTATTTTGTAAGATAAAAATAAATGTGTTATTATATTTATAATAAGGGGTTGACCAGATGACAACATTTAGCCTACATTTCTTTAAAAAACAAAACAGAAATGTTGATTACGGCTTGTTAAGAGCGTTTTTTGAAGCGAATGAAGATTTCCAAGTTAGAATTCATGACTCAAGAAGTGCCGAATTTGTTTATACACACCCAAGGCTGCTACATCAAGCGGTCTTTTATCAAACTAAAAGTTCACACGTTCCTAATATTTACCGCATTGATGCGGCTTTTTTAGATGTTAATGTTCATATTGAAATTCCAATTTTAACACCAAATTATTTTGTTAGAGAAGTTTTATATATTGCTGAACAAGTAGCTAGTCGATTTGGTTTTTATATTTATTATGAAATATTTAATAACCCAATGGAAGTTGATATTGATTTTATTATGCAAGTATTCACGACACTTAAAAAATCATATCTAGATCGTAACCCAGATAAATATGAAGAATATCATATTCTTAATAAACAAAAATCTCAAGCGATTTTTAGATATATTGATGAACTTCCACAACTGCAAAACTATTACCGCGAATTAGAAGTATTCGTGCCAAAATATCATATTTTAAAAGATGATGGTAACGAGTTAGTATTAGCGATGGAATGGCGTGAAAATACTGCAACGGTATTTCCACCATTTGTTGATTACATTTTCTACCGCTCACAAGCGGAAGTAAAAGTTTTAAAATCAGACTTAGTTTTCGAAGAAATTGGCGAATTTTTAGAACCAGTTCCTGGATTCATCAAAGAAACTTCGGTAATCAATCGTTCACAAGTTAAAAGAGTTAATAAAATTATGAAGAAAATTCGCTTTCCAAAAAACAAATATAGTTTTTCAAAAGAAAGCTTACTATCGGTACTAGACTAATGAAAATAAATAAAAAATTTATAATTAAATTTTCAATCTATTTACTTGGATTGATTTTAGTCGGTGTTGGGGTCCAAGTTATTATTTATACTAATTTAGGATCAGCACCACTAGATGCCTTTACTTGGTATTTATCTAGAATCTACTTACAATTATTTCCTAATGCCACACTCTCGCATGAAAGTATAATGGGAATTGCCTCATTTATATTCGGTACTATTACAATCCTTATTCTTTATTTAATTACTAAAGAGAAAAAATTAATTTTCACGTGGTTTAATAGTATGGCTGTTTCATTTATCATTTTATTATGGGGATTTTTATTTTCGAAATTCGATCCAATCGCTGATAATCTATTTATTAAAATATTAATCTCATTTATTGGAATATTTATTTTATCATTAGGAGTATTTTTGGTAATCGTTACTGGATATCCAGGTGGTCCGCCAGAAGAAGTTATGAAATTAATTAATACTAAGACTAACAACTTGTTTGTTGCAAAACTGCTTACTGAAGGCATGTACTTAGTATTAGCGTTTCTTGCTATGTTAATTTCAACAGTTGCAATTGGTAAAGAGCCATTACAATTTACTCACATTAGTTTATTTACAGTTTTTACATTAGTATCAACTGCGGCTTTAATCTCATTATTTGATAAGTTATATAAAATTATCTTTAAAAAAGGAAATGAACCAGTAAATGAATGAATGTCAACATTGTGGTGGATTAACTTTTAAGAAAGATAAAATTATGAGTGGCGGTAACCCAGAATTATTTTTGATACCAGAAGAAGAAATGAAAAACTTTTTCTCTAAAAGTATCGGTAATTCTTTATGGGCAGATATGTGTCTAAATTGCGGTACACTTAATAGAATTTATGTTTCAACTGAAGATTTAGAAAAATATAAGAAAAAATTACGCAAATAAAAGTATTGCCTTTTGGCGATACTTTTTTTGTTCTTGCTATTACATAGCAAAAGATTATATAATATTAAGGAAGGGTATAAAAGAAAGGAAGTTGATATTTATGAAACTTAACCAGTACATTGACCACACAAAATTAGGTCCAACCGTATCAAAACAAGAAGTAAAAAGACTAGTTGAAGAAGCGAGAAAATACGAATTTTTCAGCGTATGTGTTAACACAACTTTTGTTAAATACGCTAAAGAATTAGTTAAAGGCAGCAGTGTTAAAATTGCAACAGTAATTGGATTTCCTCACGGAACACATACGCCAGCAGTTAAAGCTTTTGAAACAGCAGAAGCGATTAAAGACGGAGCTGATGAAATCGATATGGTATTAAATGTTAACGCGTTAAAAGACAAAGACTATGACTTAGTATTAGAAGATATTAAAGGTGTAGTTAAGGCGGCTAACGGTAACGTTGTTAAAGTTATTATCGAAACATGTTATTTAACTAAAGAAGAAATCGTTAAAGCTAGTGAACTTTGTGTTAAAGCTAAAGCTCATTTCGTTAAAACTTCTACAGGCTTTGGCCCGGGCGGAGCTAAAGTTGAAGATGTTGAATTAATTGAAGAAACTGTTAAAGGTAAAGCTGAAATTAAAGCTTCAGGCGGAATTAGATCATATGATGATGCTATCGCAATGATTGAAGCTGGAGCAACTCGTTTAGGAGCTTCTAAAGGAGTAGAAATTATGGAAGGAGAAAAAATTGATGATTCCAACACCTCATATTGAATTAAAAGATAAAGATAAAATTGCTAAAGTTGTTTTAATGCCAGGAGATCCACTAAGAGCTAAATGGATTGCTGAAACTTACTTAACTGATGTAGTTCAAATTAATGGCGTTAGAAATATGTTAGGATTTACCGGAAAATTCGGTAAAAAGAAAGTAACTGTTATGGGTTCTGGTATGGGAATGCCAAGTATTGGTATTTATTCATATGAATTATTTGCTTTCTACGGAGTTGAAAAAATTATCCGTGTAGGTTCTGCTGGAGCATACAGCCCAAATTTAAAATTATATGATGTTGTCCTAGCATCTGCAGCTTGGAGTGAGTCAAGCTATGCCAAGACAATGGGAGTAACTAACCGTTCAACTATTAGACCAAATAAATCGTTAAATAACCGTATTTTAAGAAGTGCCGAAAAATTAGGTGTTCCTGTTAAAGAAGCGGTTATTCACTCATCAGATGTATTTTATAGAATGACACCAGATGAGTATAAAGATATTTATGCAAAACATAATGCTGAGTGTGTTGAAATGGAATCATTTGCACTATTTGCAAATGCAAGAGCTCTTGGTAAACAAGCAGCTTGTATTTTAACAATTTCAGATTCTTTAGTTACTAAAGAAGCTACATCATCAGCTGAAAGACAATCATCATTTAACCGTATGATTGAAGTTGTTTTAAATAGTTTATAATTAGAACAAATCATAACTTTTTATTAAAATTTAAAGGCTAGGATTATCCTAGCCTTTTTTCTTTTTCATTTTTAAAATAAAACAACTAATTTCCATAAAAAATAAACATTTACTCTTCGTTTTTGGCAACTATGTTATTTGATAACTTTTTAATATAATCCTAATGAAAGGAGGATTTATGTTTAACCAAGTCTCGTTAATTGGAAGATTAGTTCAAGACCCAGAGATTAAAGTATTAGATAGTGGGAAGAAAGTTTCAGAAGTAACTCTTGCCGTTCGTAGGGCGTTTAAAAATATGGATGGTGAATATGATACTGATTTTATTAGAGTTACTCTTTGGGAAGGCTTAGCTGAAACTGTAACAAGTTATATGCAAAAAGGAACGTTAGTTTTAGTAATTGGTCGCGCTCAAATAAGAAGATATGATATAAGTGAAGAGCGCTATTTAAATATTATTGAAATCGTTGCTGAAAGAGTCACATTCTTGTCCAATCCATTTAGAAAAGATGATGAATCCCGTCTTGATGATGAAAGCTCGTTTTGAGCTTTCTTTTTTAAATAACTTTTCATATGATAAATCTACTTATATTTGATACAATATAAGTAAGGAAGTGACTTAAAATGAAAATAGATTTTAAAAATGAAGTTTTAAAGAGAAAAAAAGAGTTTTTACATGATTTAGAAACTATTATCAAAATAAATTCTGAATTAACAACATACGATCCAAAAAGAGTGGGAGCTCCTTTTGGCGAAGGTAATAAATTAGTACTTGATGCGATGCTTAATATTGGTAAAAAAGACGGTTTTAACGTTTTAAACGTTGACGGCTTTGCCGGGCATATTGAATACGGAAATCAAAAAGAATTTGTAGCAATCCTAGGACATTTAGACGTAGTTCCGGCAGGAAATGATTGGACATATCCACCATATGAATTAACTAACGTAGACGGAAAAATATATGGTCGCGGTGTTGAAGATGATAAAGGACCGACACTGGCTGCTTATTATGCAATGAAAATTTTAAAAGAGTTAAATGTTCCACTCTCTAAAAGAATTAAATTGATTGTAGGTGTTGATGAAGAATCAGGATCACGCTGCATGCAACATTACTTAAAAAGACATCCCGAAGTTCCGGTTTCAGGATTTGTTCCTGATGCTGATTTTCCTTTGATTTATGCTGAAAAGGGAATTACGAGAGTTGATATTTCAGGATATTTTGTTGATGATTTAATTTTATCAATGGATGCTGGATTAAGATCTAATATGGTTCCAGATCAAGTTAAAGTAGTATTAAAGGGAAATTTAGTAGATAAAATTAAATCAGAAAATAAAAACCTAGAACCAAAATTAGAAAATGGTAATACTATTTTAATAGTTAGTGGTAAAAGTGCTCACGGTTCAACACCTGAATTAGGAGTAAATGCGGTTTTTAATTTCGTTAAATTAGCTCAAAAAATTGGTCTAAACAGTAATTTATTACAATTACTAGATAAATACTTTGTAGATGATACTAAAGGCCATAAATTAGGTATTAATATAACTTGCCCTGAGACAGGTCATTTATCTGAAAATTTAGGAATCTTAAAGTATAACGGAAAAGAATTAGTAATTACTTTAGATATTAGATATCCAAAAGGAATTACTCATTTAGAAATACGCGATTTAATTAATTTAAAAGTAGAAGAATATAAACTTTCAGTAACAAAACAAACTAATAGTGATATGTTATATGTGTCACCAGATTCAAAACTAGTTAAAACATTACTAAACTCATACATTAAACATTCTGGTGATAAAGATGCTAAACCAATTGTAATTGGCGGCGGAACATATGCAAGAAGCATTCCAAATGTTGTTGCATTTGGACCACATTTCCCTGGTAGACCTTCATTTATTCATCAAAGAGATGAATATGTATTACTTGATGATTTACTAACAGCAACAATAATCTATCTAGAAGCATTATACGAATTAGCTAAATAAAGGAGACAAACTATGAAACAATACTTACAAATGTGCAAAGATATTATGGAACGCGGCGAGATTAAAGAAGACCGTACCGGTGTTGGTACTAAAGGATTTTTTGGCTATCAAGCGCGTTATAATTTAGAAGAAGGATTTCCACTATTAACTACGAAAAGAGTGTATTTAAGAGCGATTATTCACGAATTATTATGGTTTATTAGTGGTGACACTAATATTAAATACTTAGTTGATAATAACGTTAGAATTTGGAATGAATGGCCATATGAAATCTTTAAAAAGTCAGAAGAATACCAAGGAGAAACGATGGAAGAATTCGTAGGAAAAATTAAAGAAAGTGATGAATTTGCCAAAAAACACGGAAATCTTGGTCCAGTATATGGTAAACAATGGCGCGATTTCTTTGGAGTTGACCAAGTTTTAAGTGTTATTGATCAAATTAAAAATAATCCTAATTCAAGAAGAATTATTATCTCAGCTTGGAATCCTAAAGAACTTCCTGATATGGCACTACCTCCATGTCATGCTTTTATGCAATTTTATGTATCAAATGATGGTAAATTATCACTTCAGTTATACCAAAGAAGTGCTGATGTTTTCTTAGGAGTACCGTTTAATATTGCCTCTTATTCATTACTACTTATGATGGTTGCCCAAGTTACAGGATTAAAACCATATGAATTTATTCACACAACAGGTGATACTCATATTTACTTAAACCATTTTGATCAAATTAACTTACAACTATCTAGAGATCCAAGAAAACTACCGACTATGAAAATTAATCCAAATGTTAAGTCAATTTTTGACTTTAAATTTGAAGATTTCGAATTAGTTGACTATAATCCACATCCAGCAATTAAAGGAGTGGTTGCGGTATGATTAATTTAATTTGGGCGATGGATGAAAATAGGTTAATCGGTGATAAAAACCGCTTACCTTGGCATTATCCGACCGATTTAAAACATTTTAATTCTTTAACTAGAGGTAAAACTGTACTAATGGGACATGAGACATATATGTCTTTAAAAGGTTATTATAAAACTAAGCCACTACCATATGAAAAAATCTATGTTGCTAACTTAGAAAAATATGATTATCCAGATGCCGAATTAGTAAATGACGCGATTAAATTCTTAAAAGGAAATAAAGAAGAATTATGGGTAATCGGAGGTAAGATGATTTATGAATTATCACTGCCTTATGCTGATAATTTATATATCACTTATATTTTAAATAAGCATGAAGGTAATATATATATTAAACCTTTTTCATTAGATAATTATAAGTTAACTGAAAAGAAAATAGAGCCATGTTTAATTTTTACCAAGTATGAAAGGAAGTAATATTTTATGTTTACATTAATCTCATTTATATTATCACTAGCATATATTCTTTTAATGACATTTTTAGTAAATAGTACTTGGTATTTTATTATTTTATGGGTAATTACTGGAATTATAATATTTTATATATTAAGTATTTCCTCTATATTATTTCTTATTGAAGTTATTTTACCTAGATTATCAGAAAAATCTAAAATTAAATATAAATATCTACATGAAATGGGATGGTGGATTAATACATTTTTACTAAATGTTCATGTTAAATATATTGGAAAAGAAAATATTCCAAAAGAAGGAAAATTAACATTATATGGTAATCATAAATCAAAACTAGATCCACTATATTTAACACCAGGAGTTACTAGAGCGCACGGATATGCAGCTAAAAGTGAACTAATTAGAATTCCTTTTGTCAGTACATTATTAAAAGTTATGAATTCATTTTATGTTTATCGCGATGATAATCGTGCAAGCCTAAAAGAATTACTTGTAGGTATCGAAAAAGCTAAAGAAGGGCATGTATTTGCCATGTATCCTGAAGGCGGGACGATGTATCGTGATCATGAAGATGTTCGTGAAGTAAGAGTGGGGGCATTTAAGTTAGCTCAAAAAGCTGAAACAGATATTATGCCATTTACCATGTTAAATACTAATAAATGGGCAACAAGAAAATTTTATTTAAAACCAATTAAAGTAAAAGTTATTTTCCATCCAGTAATTAAATACGAAGATTATAAAGATTTATCAACAAATGAAATCGCTGATAAAGTTATTGAAGTTATTAACTCGGGAGTAAAATAAATAATTGCAAGAAAAAAGACCGCTTTACTAAGCGGTCTTTTCATTATAATAATTAACGATTCTAATATTGTGGTTCAATTGTATTATTTAAAACTTGTATTAATTTTATATTGTCTTCCTGAACATCTAAAATCAAAATAGCGCCATTTAATAATATCGAATTATAATTATATTTATCAGCAGCAAATACCGTAAGTATCGCTTTAATTGTATGTGAATGACATCCAACTAATACGGTATTTCCTTTATATTTGTTGTATAAATTCATGACTCCATCATAAACTCTTTTTTGAATTTCTTGATTTATTTCATATCCAGGTAAATTTTTCGTAATTGGAAAGGTATCGGCTACTAATTTACCTTCATATGGACCGAAATGTCTTTCATAGAAATTAGGGTCTTTAGTAATCGTTTTATTATATCCATATTTATCTAAAATAATTTGAGTAGTTTCATAAGCTCTTTTTGAAGGACTTGAGATGAAAATGTCAATATTTTTGACATTTTTAATTAAAACTTCCGCTGCCTTTTGGGCATCCTTAATTCCGCGGTGGTTTAAAGGATAGTCACTACGACCTTGAATTCTGCCTTCTTTGTTAATTTCTGTTTGGCCGTGACGTACCATAATTAATTTCATAATATCGCTCCCTCTTTAATATACCATATTTTTAAAATTATTATGATAACTAAGGTTATATATGGTAAAATAGAGATATATTGGAAGGAGCGATATTATTATGTTAATGGTTGATTTAATTTTGAAAAAGCGAACTGGCCAGGTATTAACTGATCAAGAAATTAATTTTATTATTAATGAGTATGTTAAGAGTAATATTCCTGACTATCAAATGTCAGCTTTTTTAATGGCAGTTTGTTTCCAAGGAATGAACGAACATGAATCAACAGCACTGGCAATGGCAATGCGTGATTCAGGTAAAGTTTATGATTTATCAAAAATTAAAGGGATTAAAGTAGATAAACACTCAACTGGGGGAGTTGGTGACAAAGTTACATTAGTATTAGGACCAATGGTTGCGGCTGTTGGCGCTAAATTTGCTAAGATGAGTGGACGTGGACTGGGTCATACTGGAGGAACACTTGATAAATTAGAAGCAATTAAAGGATTCCAGTTAGAACAAAGCGAAGAAGATTTTATTGAATTGGTATCTAAACACGGATTAGCTGTAATCGGACAATCTGATGATGTTACTCCTGCGGATAAATTATTATATGCTCTAAGAGATGTTACTGGTACAGTAGATAGCGTTCCGTTAATGGCATCATCAATTATGTCTAAAAAATTAGCCAGTGGTAGCGACGTTATTTGTTTAGACGTTAAATATGGAAGCGGAGCTTTCATGCATACAGTAGCTGATGCTGAAAACTTAGCTAACGTTATGGTTAAAATTGGTAAGTTAGCTGGAAAGAAAATGACGGCAATGATTACTAGTATGGATGAACCATTAGGGCATAAGATAGGAAACGGTCTAGAAGTTTATGAAGCAATTGAAACATTAAAGGGAAATGGACCAGAAGATTTAGTTACTGTTGTAACTGAAATTGGTGCTTACTTAACAGTAGATGCTAAAATCTTTAAGACATTAGAAGAAGCTAGAAAAGAATTAAGAAAAACTTTAACTGATGGTAGAGCTTTTGGTAAATTAAGAGAAATGGTTGTTGCTCAAAAAGGTGATGTTTCAATGATTGATCACCCTGAGAAATTCTTAACTGCCAAAACTCATAAGATTTATGCTGATAAAGCTGGATTTATCGAATCTTTTAAAACAACAGATATTGGAACTGCCGCAAGATTACTTGGCGCGGGCAGATTAACTAAAGAAGATGTTTTAGATTTAGATGTTGGTGTTGATATCCATAAAAAGATTGGTGATAAAGTTGAAAAAGGCGACTTACTAGCAACTATTTATCATAATGATAAGGGCTTAAAACAAGCGACTGAAGTTTTAAATAGTGCCATTAAAATTGGAAAGACACAAAAGCCGGCTGAATTAATTGCGAAAGTTATTCGCTAATCTTTACATTTTAAAAATAATTTGTTAAAATTAAATTAAATAAATACGGGGAGCATATCGCTGAGAGGAACTTAGAGTTCGACCCGAAAACCTGATTTGGATAATGCCAACGGAGGGATATTTAGTTATTAATAACTACTTTTATTTAACCGTGGTGTATTCCACGGTTTTTTTAATAATAAAGGAGAATAGTTATGAAAAATAATCAAAATGTGCAAATTCTAACTGAAGGAGCAATGATGGTTGCGCTTGCTGTAGTTTTATCAGTAGTTAGCGATTTAATTGGACTTAAAATGCCGCAAAGTGGTAGCGTATCACTTTCAACATTACCAATTGTAATATTTGCCTTACGTAGGGGATCTCTTTCTGGAGCGTTAGTCGGGCTAACCTACGGAATAATAAATTTACTAATAGACGGTTTTTATCATTGGGGATCAATCTTCTTTGATTATGTGATTCCCTTTACTTTAGTAGGATTTTTATCAGGATTATTTTCAAAAAAAGCCCAAGAGGGCTTAATATGGTATACCATACTTGCCGCTTTAGTTTCAGGGCTAGCAAGATATTTATGCCATTCATTTAGTGGTGTTATTTTCTTTTCTGATTATGTACCTGAAGGAATGACCGCTTTTTATTATTCATTTATCGTTTATAATGCGCCATATATGTTAATTAATACCGCACTGAATTTAGTAATTTTATTATTAGTACAAAAAAGACTCATAACTATAAATAGTAGAGTCGTATAATTTCTAAGTAATCAATTCTTGGATTATATTTAAATTTAATTAAATGAGCACGCTCTTTAAAAGTTTCATAGGGGATGGATTTTCTCCCCTTTTCTTTATTATCCCAATATTCAAATAATACTTCACAAGGTAAATAGTAATATTCATCATAATGTTTCCAGTGAACAATTAAAAAAGAAATTCCTCCGTGTTCATGAACTTGACGTAAATGATTAACTTGATGAGGGTGAATATTACTTAAAGGGATTGCGGTTTTTGATTTAGTTTCTTTCGCATCAAAATCAATATATCTACCTTGATATATTCCGTTATAGTCAGTAGTAGAAGGTGTTTTATAATAAGCTTCAACTATTTTAGCTTTATTTCTTGATGGGTAAGAAACATCTACGATTTGAATTGGTGTCGGTTTTTTATGGATAACAGCGATATTATTTACTAAATAATATTCATTGGTTGAATCTAAATCAGATTCTAAAGTCATACCTAAATTAGAGGTATAACTCTTGATTTGCTGTTTTTCTTTATTAACTTTTTTCAAGTTTGGATATTTAACCATGATCTTTACCACCATATTTAGTTTATCACATATTTTTAATCATTTTAATTAATTAAAAAACTTATTTAATTAAATATATACTTAGATAGCAAATATTAAATATGAAATATTTACATGTGATATAATATATGTAACGAAGAAGCGATTCAAAGGAAGTGAATGTATATGACAGAAGTAAAGTTTTTTGCGTTAGGAGGACTAGGCGAAAACGGTAAAAACATGTATGCAGTAGATGTCAATAATGAACTATTTATTTTAGACGCTGGATTGAAATATCCAACTAATGAATTATACGGAGTAGATGAAATTATTCCTGATTATAAAATGTTAGTTGCTGCAAAAAGAAGAATAGTTGGGATTTTTATCTCGCATGCTCATGAAGACCACATTGGCGCATTACCTTATTTAATTAAAGAATTAAATGTTCCAATTTATGGAACTCCTTTAGCTATAGAATTAATTAAAGATAGTTTACTAGAAGCAGAACATAATCTAGATGATTATATTTTTAATACTGTAAACACAAATACTACCTTACCATTTAATAATGCTAAGGTAACTTTTTTTGAAACAACCCACTCGATTCCAGAAGCGGTTGGAATTGCCGTAGAAACTGAATTAGGTAGCGTTGTTTATACAAGTGAGTACACCTTTAATCAAATTAAAGATCCAAAGTATAGAACTGACTTTCATCAAATTAATGAAATTGCCAATCGCGGTGTACTAGCAGTTTTAGTTGAATCAGCAGGTTCATATCACACTGGATTTAGAAATATTGATCTATTGCGTCATCAAATTGAAAATATCTTTACTAACGCAAAAAGTCGTATTATCGTCTCACTATTTTCAAGTGATTTACAAAAGATACAGTGGGTTATTAATATCTCGCTAGCACACAAGAAAAAGATTGCCGTTGTCGGTAGAAAAGCTCAAAGAATTGTTGATATAGCATTAAAAAATGGATATTTAGATATACCAGAAGATGCTTTAGTTAATTTAAGATATATCGATTATAAAAATAAAAATAATCAAGATGATTTAGTCGCAATCGTAATTGGTAAACGCCACGAACCATTTTATATGCTTCAAAGAATGGCAAGAAGAATTGATAGATTAATCAATATTGAATCAAAAGATACAGTAGTATTACTAACTCCGCCAATTCCTGGTACAGAAACAATGGCAGCCAGAACCTTAGATATTTTATATCGCGGTGATTCTCAAATTAAAGTAATTGACAAAAGTTTACTTTCAACTTCTCATGCTTCGCAAGAAGAAGTTAAAATGATGATTAATTTATTAAGACCAGAATTTGTAATTCCGGTAATTGGAGAGTATCAACATCAAATTAGAGTTAAAAATCTAGCAAGCCAAATCGGTTATGCCGATGATAAGATTTTACTATTAGATAATGGTGATGTCGCTACATTTAAAGAAAAGGGTCACTTTGTTAGTAAAAAAGATATTAGAACTGGTGATATTTTAATTGATGGTACACCACTTGATGATAATAATGATGTTATCTTAAGAGATAGAGAGTTATTAGCTGAAGACGGAGTCGTCATGGTTATCGCCAATGTAAATCCGAAAACTAGACAAATTCTTGATGATAATATAGAAATTATAACTAAAGGATTTTCATATTATCATGAATCAATTAATATCTTAGATCAAGTAAAAGAAATCTTTTTAGATGTTAGTAAAAAAGAATTAATTGCTAACTATGTTGACTGGAATAGTTATAAACGAAACTTTAGAAATGAAGCTAGTAAATATATTTACCAAAAAACAAGAAGAAACCCAATTATTATTCCGGTAATAATTTCAACAGAAATATAAAACTATAAGAAAATAAAGATGTTCTAAAAGAAGGTGGAACTGTCCCTGGTAATGCGAGAAAGGATATTAAGTCTAGAACAGGAAAACCGGTAATTATTAAAAAGAATGCGATAAATTTTTCTAAATTAATAGAAGATGTATCTAAAAAAAACAATAAAAAATAATTATTTTAAGATATAAGATTTTTCGTTAACCCCCTATCATGGGGGTTTTTTATTTTAAATAATGTAAAAGTATGTAAGCGCTTGCATAACCATAATAAAATATGATATATTTTATATGAAACCAAGGAGGTATAGTATATGATTATTGGTATCCCAAAAGAAATACTTAAAGGCGAAAAAAGAGTTGCTGCTACCCCACAAACCGTTAAGAAAATGGTTCAAGATGGACATAAAGTTTATGTTGAAAAAAATGCGGGAGTTGACTCTTTTTATTTGGATAATGAATACGTTGAGGCAGGCGCGGCTATTTTAGATGATGTCTCTGAATTATTTGAAAAAGCGGAAGTCGTATTAAAAGTTAAAGAACCACAACTCAATTCGAAATTGGGTAAACATGAAATTGATATGATGCGTAAAAACGCGATACTAATCACGTTTTTACATCCAGCTAATCATGCTAACCATGAAATGGTTTTAATGTTAAAAGATAAAGGGATTACTTCATTTACTTTAGATGGCATCCCTCGTATTTCTAGAGCTCAAGCAATGGATGCGTTAAGTTCAATGTCAACTTGTGCTGGTTATAAAAGTGTGATGATCGCGGCAAATAATTTGCCTAAATTTATGCCAATGATTGGCTCGGCAATAGGAATGATTAGACCAAGTAACATCTTTGTTGTTGGATGCGGTGTTGCTGGCCTAAGAGCGATTGCAACTGCTAAAGGATTGGGAGCACAAGTATATGCTTGTGATATTAGACCTGATGCAGTTGAACAAGCTAAATCATTAGGGGCAAGAATTGTTGAATTAGATATTCCAAGAGAAGTAGCATTATCAAAAGACGGGAAACATGCTAATAGTTTGCCAAAAGAATATCTAATTAAAGAGCGTGAACAAATTAAAGATGCCGTTAAAAATGCCGATATAATTATTCTTTCAGCTTTAATTTTTGGAAAAGAAGCTCAAATTTTAGTAACTGAGGAAATGGTTAAAACGATGAAACCAGGAAGTTATATTGTTGATATTTCAATTGATCAAGGTGGTAACTGTGAGTTAACTAAACCAGCTGAAGTAATTGAAATTGACGGAGTTAAAATTGACGGAACTAAAAACCTTCCTGGTATGATTCCAGCAAGTTCAACATATATGTTTTCGGAAAATGTATATAACTTCTTTAAATATTTAGTTAAAGACGACAAATTAAACTTAGATTATAGTGATGAAATCATTTCATCAACTATCGTAACTCATGATAATAAAATTCTTCATGAGGGCACGAAGGAGGCAATGAGAGGATGACGACATTACAAATTATTTTAGTTGTGGTTTTCTTTGTATCAACTATTATTGGATATTTATTAATTAATAACGTTCCAAGCTTACTTCATACACCATTAATGAGTGGAATGAATGCTTTATCAGGAATTACCATATTGGGAGCGATTATTGCCACAGCAAACGCCACTAAAGGTGGAATAGTTTCACAATACTTAGGTGGAATTGCAGTAATTGCCGCAGTAATTAACGTTTTTGCTGGATTTGCAGTAACTGATCGGATGTTAGGAATGTTTAATGCGGAGGGTAAAAAAGATGATAAGTAATTTAGCATATTATATTATCTCCACAGTAATAATTGTAGTAATACTTACTGGTATATTTTTAATGAGCCGAGTTAAAACGGCACGACTTGGAAATGCCTTAAGCGCATTTGCCATCCTTTCGGCAACAATTACGATTTTATTAAAACATGACATTATTGAAGTTTGGCAACTTCATATTTATTTTCAAATCGGAATTGTTGTAGGTTTAATTTTGGCATTTAAAGTTAAAATGATTAATATGCCACAAATGATTGCTCTTCTTAATGGTTTAGGCGGTTTAGCAAGTACGATAGTAGGTGGGTTTGCTCTTTATCAAATTGGAGCTGGCGCTGATACATTTTCAATTATTTCAAGTATTTTAGCTATTTTAATTGGAAATATTACTTTTGTTGGAAGTATAATCGCCGCATTAAAATTACACCGCGTTATTTCTCAAAAGCCAGTTAAAATTAAATTTTACGGATTTTTTATCATTTTAAATATATTACTGATGGTTGCATTAATATTTGTAGGAGTATTTGTTAAAGATATTAATCTAATTATTTTACTTAGTTCATTAGTGATTTCTACAATATTTGGATTAATCTTTTCACTATCTATTGGTGGAGCCGATATGCCAATTACTATTAGTTTATTAAATAGTTTATCTGGTGTCGCAGCGTCAATTTCAGGACTTGCGATTGGAGACCCACTATTAGTTGCAGTTGGAGCAATTGTCGGTGCTAGTGGATTAATTCTAACCAAAATAATGGCAAAAGCGATGAATAAACCAGTACTTCATATTATTATGGGTAAAACAACCACGACTCATAAACAAGCACCAAAAGAAGAAAAACCAAAAGAAGCGTTTATTCAAACGAAAGATCCATATCAAATATTTGATGAATCAAAAGAAGTAATTATTGTCCCTGGTTACGGTATGGCAGTAGCCCAAGCTCAATTTTTAGTTAAAGAACTAAGTGATTTCATTAAATCAAAGGGAGGACATGTCCGTTTTGCAATTCACCCAGTTGCTGGTAGAATGCCAGGACATATGAACGTATTACTAGCTGAAGTAGATATTGATTATGATGATTTATATGATATGGATTCAATTAATGATGATTTCAAATCAACTGATCTAGTAATAGTAATTGGGGCAAATGACGTTGTTAACCCGAGTGCTAAAACTGAAGAAGGAACACCAATTTATGGTATGCCAATATTAAATGTTAGTGATGCTAAAAATATCTTTATTTTCAACTATGATACAAAGCCTGGATATAGTGGTGTTGATAACCCACTATACACAAGCGATGTTCACTTATTCTTAGGTGACGCTAAAGATACTTTACAAGAGTTTTTAAAT
>DUQW01000092.1 GCA_012837585.1 Acholeplasmataceae bacterium | reverse complement strand
TCTTTCTTTGAATAGGTAGTGTGAAGTAGTTTATGAGCTAGATCACTTCCTGGCTTACCTAAAAATTCTTCATATAATTTTATCACGTGTGGATTTTCATGACTTCTTCTTAATTGGTGTTCTTGGTCCATTTGATATAAAGCTTTCGCTCTTTCAGCTCTAACATCAGTCTTTTCAAATTCACGGGCTTTAATAATTGGTTGACCGCCACCAAAGACGCATCCACCGGTACAACCCATAAATTCAACGAAAGCATATTGTTTCTTGCCTTCTTTAATGCGGCGTAACATTTCTGGGAAATGTACCGCGCCGTGAACAACAGCAAAGTTTAACTCTAAACCGTTAATAGTTAAGGTTGCTTCTTTAATGTCTTCAACACCTCTAACTTCAGTAATGTCAACTAATTTTTCATCTTTTTCTTCTAATAAAGCTTTAACAGTACGAAGTGCCGCTTCCATAACACCACCAGTAGCACCAAAGATAACTCCAGCTCCAGTGTACTGAGCAAGTGGCGAATCTAATTTCGCTGGTTCCAAATTAACAAAGTCAATTTGCGCACGCTTAATTAATCTAGC
Organism: Acholeplasmataceae bacterium; assembly: GCA_012837585.1. Lineage (GTDB taxonomy): Bacteria > Bacillota_I > Bacilli_A > Acholeplasmatales > Acholeplasmataceae > DUQW01. The sequence continues at coordinate 3,834 of DUQW01000092.1, read as the reverse complement.
TAGTTCTCTAGTCGTTAAAACAATATCAACATCACGAATACCATCAACTTCCATCTCTGGACGACTTGCTTCATATTTTTTCGCAATACATGGCATGATTGAGACGACTTTTATTTTATCTTTTGGAACACCAATTTTCTTGGCATAATAATTTTTAACAATTGCTCCGTTCATTTGTTGTGGGGATTTACATGATGAAACATTTGGAATAAATTCTGGAGCATATCTTTCAACATAACGAATCCATCCTGGTGAACATGAAGTAAATAATGGTAAAACTGATGGTTCACCTTTTAAGAATTTATCAAGTCTTTCAATTAATTCGGTTCCTTCTTCCATAATGGTTAAATCAGCTGAAAAGTTAACATCAACCACATCATTAAAACCTAATTCTTTTAAGGCTGCATACATTAATGGTTCAACGTTAGTTCCCATTGGTAAGCCAAATTCTTCACCTAAACCAGCTCTTGTTGCAGGTGCAATTTGAACAACCGTATAAATCCCTTCTTCATGAAGTAAGTCAAAGACATCATCAACATTATCTCTTTCTCTTAAGGCTCCCGTTGGACATGATTGGATACATTTACCACAATAAATACATCCAGCATCATCAATACTAGTTTGGTTAGCTGGTCCAACATAAGTATTAAAGCCTCTTTCGTTAAAGTTTAAGATTCCTAATCCAGTATAGTATTCACACGCGTCAACACAACGTCCACATAAAACACATTTACTTGAATCAATGACGATTGATTCACTTTGGTTAATCATCCATTCACGTTTTTTAATGGTCTCATCAACATTAAGATGATTATCAACATTATATCTTCTTAATAATTCTAATAACTCACAATTATGTTCTCTTGGACAAGCCCAGCAATTAAATTGATGGTTCCCAGCAATTAACTCTAGGTTGATTTTAACTTGTTTAATAATTCTTGGGGTATTAGTTTTTACTTTCATCCCATCAAACACTTTAAAAGTACATGAGTTCTTTAAAGGTTTAATTCCTTCAATTTCAACCACACAAATGCGGCAACTTGATGTTTCTGAAATTCCTTTTAAGAAACATAACCTAGGAATATTAATACCAGCTAAATCAGCTGCTTCCATAACTGTATAATCTGCAGGTACTAAAATTTCTTTATTATCAATAGTTACTTTTACTTTCTTTTCCATATTATCAACCCTTCTTATACACGCTTAATCGCAAATACTGGGCATATTGTAATACATAAGTCACAATGAACACATAAATTAGTATCAATGACATGTTTTTCTCTTAAATTACCAGAAATAGCGTGTACCGGACAATGGTCAGTACATCTACCACAACCAATACATTTATCAGTAATTTGAAGTTCTGTTAAGGCCTTACAAACTCCAGCTGGACATTTTTTATCAACGACGTGAGCGACATACTCATCATAGAAATTATTAAGTGTTGATAAGACTGGATTTGGTGCTGTTTGTCCAAGTCCACACAATGATGTATCTCTAATGTCGTTAGCTAATACTCTTAACTCATCTAGAGTTTCAAGAGTTCCCTCACCTTTAGTAATTTTATCTAAAAGTTCATATAATCTTCTCGTTCCTTCACGACAAGGAGTACATTTACCACATGACTCATCAACGATAAAATCCATATAGAATTTAGCGACATCAACCATACAGTTATCTTCATCTAAAACGATCATTCCACCTGAACCCATCATTGATCCTTTAGCAACTAAAGTATCATAATCAATTGGTGAATCTAAATCTTTTTCAGTTAGACATCCGCCTGATGGTCCACCAGTTTGAACCGCTTTTAATTTTTTACCATTTGGAATCCCACCACCAATACCATAAATAACTTCTCTAACAGTAATTCCCATTGGCACTTCAATTAATCCTGCGTTATTAATCTTTCCACCAATCGTAAAGACTTTTGTTCCTTTCGATTTTTCAGTACCAATTGAAGAAAACCATTTAGCGCCTTTATTAATAATTAGTGGAATATTGGCAAATGTTTCCACGTTATTAATGACAGTTGGTCTGTCCCATAATCCTTCATTAGCTGGATATGGTGGTTTAATGGTTGGCATCCCGCGATTTCCTTCAATTGAACCAATTAAAGCCGTTTCCTCACCGCAAACAAAAGCGCCAGCGCCTAATCTTAACTCTAAATCGAAGTTAAAACCCGAACCAAAAATATTTTTTCCTAATAATCCTAGTTCATAAGCTTTATTAATCGCTCTACCTAATTTTGCAGTCGCTGATGGATATTCAGCTCTAACATAAATATAACCTTGGTCACTACCAATTGCATAACCACAAATCGCCATCGCTTCAATAATTGAATGCGGATCTCCTTCTAAAACGGCACGGTCCATAAACGCTCCTGGGTCACCCTCATCAGCGTTACAAACAACATAACTTTTACCACCTTTGTTAGCGGCAGTAAATTTCCATTTTAAACCTGTTGGGAACCCACCGCCACCACGACCACGTAATCCTGAAGCTAAAACTTCTTCAATTACTTCATCTGGTGTCATTTGGTTAACTACTTTTTCTAAAGCGAAATAACCATCTCTACCGATATATTCATTGATATCTTCTGGATCAATGATTCCGACATTTCTTAAGGCAAATTTTTTCTGAGATAGGTAAAATGATACTTCTTGAAAATTCTTTTGAATTAATTTTCTAGTTTCTGGATCTCTTTCTTTATATTCCAATTTCTTAACGACTTTACCTTTTAATAAATGTTCTTCAACAATTTTTCTAGCGTCACCAAGTTTTAATTGAGAATAAAAAGTTTGATCAGGATACACAATAACAAGTGGTCCCTTCTCACAAAAACCAAAACATCCACTCATATAGACAAACACTTCGTCTTCTAAGTTATGTTCTTTAATGACTTCAACAAATTCGTCACGAATTTGGGCGCTTTTACCTAATAAACAACCAGTATCGCCACAAATAACGACTTGACTACGATATTCCATATTATCTATCTCCTTTTAACAAATGAGCTTTAACTACTTTACCTTTTAAAATGTGTTCAGAAATAATCACATCAACTACTTCTTTAGTTACTTTTTGATAAAGAGTTACTTCATCACCGATTCTTACTTCGACAACTGGCTCTAAATCTTTATGCTCAGTTCCTGGACCTTGCAGGACGGCAACATCTAAAATTAACTGGCTATTTAAAGTTTTAACGAAATGTTGTAAGATATCTTTCGCTCCCGCTTTAATTCCTGAGTCTCCCATCTCAACTACGACATAAACTCTTTTATAAGCTTCTCTCATCGCTAGTTTAATTTGTTGACTTGCCTTAATTTTTTCTAAATCTTGTCTATTTTTAATTTTCATTAGAAACACCAGCCTCTCTCTCGCGAATTTTTCTAATTTCTTCAACAATTTGTTTAGCATTAGAAATGGCAAACACATCATCGCCAATTAAAAATACCGGTGCGAGTCCACAAGCACCAATACAACGAGTTGCTTGTAAGGTAAATAATCCATCAGGAGTAGTTTCGCCTTGTTTGATTTTTAATTCTTTTATTGCGGCATCTAATATTTGCTGACTTCCTTTAACGAAACATGCCGTTCCTAGACAAACACCAATGACATATTTTCCTTTTGGTTCAAGTGAAAAGTGAGCATAAAAAGTAACGATTCCGTTAATTTTTGAAACACTAACATTTAACTTTTCGGAAATAATTTTTTGGATTTCTAAAGGAATGCATCCAAAAATGTGTTGGGCATCATGCAAAGTTGGCATGATTGGTCCCGGTTTTTTTAAGTGACCTTCAATTCTTTCATTAAATAGGTCAAATTGTTCTT
>DUQW01000091.1 GCA_012837585.1 Acholeplasmataceae bacterium | reverse complement strand
AATTATTTTATATCTTTTAATTTGAATCTTATATACATAATTTGTTATCATATATAGGACTGAGGTGATTTAATAATGAAGAAAAAGAGTATTACACAATATTTAGGATATATATTATTTGCTATTGCGGCATTCATGTTAATCGGTATGTTTAACAATACCGCAAAGCTTGCTAGAACTAGTAAATACTATGAAAAGGAAGTTTATCCTAAATATCAATCATATGATCAAAATAATGATTATTTAGATGGATATGTTACAGCAGGAAGTGGATTTTATGATAAAGATCCAATCTACACTTACAAACAAAACGATCCTGCTGCATCTGATTTAGAATTTAGTTTAAACATTTACCGTGCTAGATTTACTAGAACAACTTACTCTTTATATTTTTTCAAGAAACAATCAACAAGTGATGGTTTCATTATTGAAATTAAAGATTTAAAATATAAAGGCACAGATATTATGGATTTAAACCGTCCATATGATAGTCAAGAAATTCCGGCTAATTTATTTAGAGTTTATTTAAGATTTGACCCGGCGGTATTACCACACGTTAAAGAAAGTGATACTTCTGGCGCATATGCATATACATTAAGCCCAATGTATCCAGCTATCGTTGATAAGAGTTTATTACAAATTGATAAAGACGGAACATTAGCTGAATTAATTGAAATTAGAATTGTTCATGTTCCACTAGATTATGAGAAAAAACCAATTGAAGATAGTAAACAAACATTGTTTGTTACTAACTCAGATGGTAATAAATTTTACGGAGATGCACCAATCTATGCTCATGACTTATCATTAACAAAAGATAAGTATGAATTTAGTGAAACTGAAGTTAAAGGTACTACTCCTACTGAAGAAGAAATTACTGCATTAAATTTATCTTATAATAAATTGAACTTATCACCATACAATGGTGGAGTAGTTCTATCTACAGTAATTATTACAGTAATTGTTATAATTGCTGCATACTTTATGTTCTTTAATAAATTAGTAGTTGCTAAGATTCAAGAAAAAAGAGCAGAAAAAAGATTAGCTGCAAAACAAGCTGATTCAATGCAACCAAGACAACACCAAGAAGCAATCTTTGAAGATATTGATGAAGATTCTGAAGTTTTGGACGTTGATTTTGATGATTCAGAAGAATCAAAAAAATAATCTTATAATCTAATTATAAAGATATTTTATTAACTTATGATATAATTAATGGTGTTGGGGGCATGGTGTCAACGGCAGCACGTAGGTCTCCAAAACCTCAAGTGAGGGTTCGAATCCTTCTGCCCCTGCCATTTTAAATATATCAAATATGAAAATTTATTAAAAGATCTGACATCGTCGGATCTTTTTTTATTACCGCTTAACTAATAAATCCGACCGCTTGTCCAGAATCCGTTGACAATCATTTTCTTAATTGTTAAACTTTAATCGAAGCTAGCTTAAGGGAGTTGATATAGTGAAAATTGATATCAAAATAGATAAGAATGTCAATAGTTTTTATAAGAAAAATTGTAAAGAATTTTTATAATAAAAAAATAGGAGATTTTCATCTCCTATCTTTCATTTATAAATTTTAATAAAGTTTTTTAACTCGTTTTGGATTAACATAGAAATTAATCGCACTTGGGATAACTTCTAACTTGATTTTACCGGTTGCGACTAACTCACCATCAGCATTCCACTTAACATTATCAGTATCTAGAGGGGTGATTGTCGCTTTACTTGTTGCAACATGGTATTGCTTATATTGTTTTCTTCCCAGTAATAAGATAAACATCACTAATCTAAAGATAAGCCAAATGTTTCTGCCACTAAAAACTCTAATATCAACTAAACTGTCGTTTAGTTTACCTTGAGGAGCGAAAAATGGTAATCTCATTCCGCCAAATTGGTTAGCTGATAATATTAATAAAAGTGATACTTGCTCAATATAAACTTCACCGTTACACTCGATTTTAGCGGTGAAAAACGGCTTTTTCTTAAGACCTTTAATTCCGGTCTTCAAATACGCTAAAGAGCCGTATTTTTTCTTTTCAAGGCGGTCTGCTTCATAACTAACTTCCGTTAGATACCCAGCACCTGAAACATAGACGAAATAGTGATCATTTATTTTATTAATGTCAGTTGGAATCGGTTTATTGTTAAATATTACATCTAGATTCTTTCCAATATTACGAGACATACCTAATATATGAGATATATCGTTAACAGTTCCAACTGGCATTACTGCAATATTAGGTCTAACATCCGATTGCATCACTCCATTAACAACCTCATTAATAGTTCCGTCTCCTCCACATACGATGTATGTGTCGTAGTCACCCGCCCACTTTAAGGCTTTTTCAGTTAAATCACCAGCGCATTTTGAAAAATAAACATCTAAATGATATTTTTTCTCTTCAAACTTACGCTTAGCAACTTTGACTAGTTTATTAACTTTTTCTCTCCCGCTTGCGGGATTAACTAAAAGTAACGCTTTCATATAATTATTATACTAATAATAATTCGATTTTTCCACTCTCTCTAGTCTTTTTTAAATCAATTACTCTTTGATTTTCACTTCCACGGTATTGCAGATTAAGATTTATCTTATCAATTTCAAATGGACCGTCAATTAAAATATCAGTTAACTCTAAGATTTCATTAATATGAGGATTATTAAGTGCCAATAAATCTTCATAGTATTTACCAGAGTATAAAACGATTGATAAATTAGTTTCTTTCGCTTTTTTAGCTAAATACAGTGTTTTATCAGCTTGAAGCAGTGGATCTCCTCCACTAAAGGTAACTCCTTCAATTAATGGGTTTTTACGCCACATAGAAACAATATCATCAAGTTCAACTAAAGTTCCACCATCTGGATCCCAAGTTTCAGGGTTGTGGCATCCGACACAACCAATTAAACAGCCTTGAGTAAATACGACAAAACGAAGTCCTGGCCCGTCAACAATTGAATCATGAACAAATCCTGAAACTCTCATTAAATTATTAATATGAGTAACTCTTAAATCAACTTCTTCATGTTCAAAAGTTTCAAGATTAATTGGTGAAATTAATAAATCATTAATTCTTCTATATTTAAAGAAAGGCGATTTATTAGTTTCAATTCTTTCGCAATTAGGACATCTATTAGAATTAATTTCGCCAATATACTCGCAACTTGGATCATAATCAATATGATGATTGATTGCGGTATAAGCGATATCTTTTTTCTTCATTAATTTTAATAGTCCTAAAATAGAAGCAACTTTATTTTCTTGCTTGCCGCCTAGTTCAATATAAGTAATATGACCGCCAGAAATTAAGGCGTGATATGGTGCTTCAATATCAATTTTAGCTTCAGCATTAATTGGATAATTTGACGGAACATGAAATGAATCTGTGTAAAATGATTTATCAGTAACACTACGAATAATTCCATATTTTTTTTGATCCATTAATACGAAGTTTTCCAGTAAATCAACTTTTGATGAAGCAACTAATTGATAGTTTAAACCGTATCTATTTTTCGCTTCATTTATTATTTTATTCATAAACTTAATGATTTCTAAACCTAGTATTCTGGCTTCTTCTGATTCGCCGTGATGAGCGCCAGTAATTACGACTAACGCTTCAGCTAAGCCAATAAAGCCGATGTCTAGTGAACCATTTTTAATGACTTGAGTGATATTGTCATTTGGGTTTAAGCTTTGCGAATCACGCCAAGCTTTATCACGCATTAAAAATGGTAAGTGAGTCGTTTTTAAGTTAGATAAGTTTTTATATTTTTCTAGTAATTGTTCAATAACTTTATCTAAGACGTTACCTAGTTTATTATAAAAGTCATCTAAGTTTTTAGAGCTTAAGGCTACTCTTGGTAGGTTAATTGTCGTCTCCCCTAAACTACCACGGCCAAGAGGTGATAAGTTATAATCAATTACGTTAGTAACGATTCGGTTTCTAGTTGCTCCGTATGATAGTTCTCTTAAAGTATCAATATCTTCTATTTTGTTAGCTGTCGCGTCTAAAAACATAAAGTTAGGATACATTCTTTTAGCGTGTGTTTCCACCGCTAAAAGATATAAATCATAGTTTTTATCGCGTTTTTTGTAGTTGATGCCTTCTTTTATCTTAAATATTTGAACAGGGGTAGTGTATGAGTGTCCCGAGGCCCCCTCCTGGGTGGCTCTTAAAATCTTTTTAGTTACCATTCTACCATACTCGCTTGTATCAGTTCCGTAGGCAATTGATAAATTAATAATGCCTGATTGATTTTTAGTTGGCATTAGTTTAATGGTAATTAAAAATCTTTTTAGTGATCTTAATAGTTCTTTTTCTAATTCATTATTAGTTAATTCTTTGATTAATTCTATATCTTCAGTTGACAAACCTAACTCTTTTAGTTTTTCTTCATGATTTTCAACTTTTGATAAATCGTGAATATTTAAATTTAGGTTTTTAAATTTAGAAAATTTATTGACGTTATTTAAATAAATTGAATTATAGTTTTTTCTAACGGCTTCAGCAAGTAAAAAGTCAAAGTCTGGTATTTGAATTCCGCCGTAGATATCACTTTCGGCTTTAGCAATAATATAAGTTAGGCGTACTAAGTATTCATCGATGGTTTTGCAATCTGTTAATAAGACGTTATCACTAGTAACACAACTTTCAGTAAACTTTTTAGCGTTAATTTGAAGTGTATTAAATGAAGATGCATAATATTCAATTTCTTTAATGTAGATATCGCCGTCTTCGTGCATCTTCACAAATTCACTACTAATCGTAAACATCTTATTATATTCTTTAGCGCCTTCTCTTCCGTAAGCTAGAATTGATTTAGTTGAGTTTTCAAAGTGAAAGCCACCGCGTTTTAATAAGAAGTTAGTGGTTGTTTTTTTATCGTGTTCAATTTCTTGAAAAGTCTTCATTAATCTTGATTCGCGGTCACGAGCTTTACTTCTTTCTTCACGGTATAAAATATAAGCTTTGGCTACTTCTGGTAATTTTGATGCCATTAAGACTTTTTCAACGATATCTTGAACACTTTCAACTGTAGGAACTCTTCCTTCTGGGGTTTCTTCTTCAATTTTTTTAACGACGTCGCGAGTCATTTTATAAATTTTATTTAATGTTACTTCCGCATCCACAGCTAAAATAGCTTTTTGGATAGCTTCAGTAATTTTAGCTTCATTAAATTTTACGTAACGACCGTCGCGTTTTCTAATTTTAGTAATCATATCGCATCCCCTTTATATTTAGAAAAGAGGCGAGTTAATGCCTCTTTTATATGTTAACCATTGATGTATTTAACAATGTTTGAAAAGTTATTATATTTTTCTACTGAATCTTGTGCCTGAACAACTAATGTTGGTACTTGTTTAATTTGGTATTTGTTTGATAAATCAACTTCAATGTCTGCTGCAACAATTTCATATTTAATATTTTCTTTTTCTAATAATTGTTTAATCATTTTGCAGTTTGGACAGTTTTCAGTAGTAAATAACATTAAGTGAGCATCTTCTTTTGATCCACAACTATTTGATTTGATATTTTGTTTTGCTTCTCTAATTGCGTTTTCGATAATATCGGTAGTATTAATTACGTATTCTTTTCTATCTTTGAATTCTTTTTGTTTACCATCGTTCCAGTTTTTAAGTGGACGGTAGTAACCAGTAATTCTTGAATATACTTCAGTTTCAGCACCGCAAATGTGGCAAGTTGCTTTTTCACCGTTTAAATATCCGTGTTCTGGACAAATTGAATATGTTGGTGATAATGTGAAGTATGGAAGTTTGAAGTTTTCAGCAATCTTTCTTACAACATTCGCTGCTGCTTGCCAGCTTTGAAGTTTTTGACCTAAGAATGCGTGGAATACTGTTCCTGATGTATATAATACTTGTAATCTATCTTGAATTTCTAAAGCTTTAGATACTGATTCTGTATAACCTACTGGTAAGTGTGATGAGTTAGTGTAGTATGGAGTATCTCCGTCTTCAGATGCAGTAATAATATCAGGATATCTAGCTTTATCGTGTTTAGCTAAACGGTATGTAGTAGATTCTGCTGGAGTCGCTTCTAAATTGTATAAGTCGCCGTATAATTCTTGATAGTCTGATAATTTTTCTCTCATAAAGTTTAATACATCTTCTGCGAAGTCTTGAGTTTCTTTATGAGTTAAGTCTTTTTGTAACCATTTAGCGTTTAATCCAGCTTCGTTCATACCGATTAAACCGATTGTAGAGAAGTGGTTATTAAAGTGTCCTAAATAGCGTTTAGTATATGGATATAATCCAGCTTCAAGTAATTGAGTTACTACATTACGTTTCATTTTAAGTGAACGAGCTGATAAGTCCATTAAGTGAGTTAATCTTTGGTAGAATTCTTCTTCGTTTTCTGATAAGTAAGCAATTCTTGGTAAGTTGATAGTAACAACTCCAACTGAACCAGTGTTAGATCCAGCTCCGAAATATCCACCTGATTTCTTTCTTAATTCTCTTAAGTCTAATCTTAAACGGCAGCACATTGATCTAACATCTGATGGTTCCATATCTGAGTTAATATAGTTAGAAAAATAAGGAGTACCGTATTTAGCAGTCATTTCAAATAATAAACGATTATTTTCGTTATCTGACCAATCAAATTCTCTAGTAATTGAATATGTTGGAATTGGATATTGGAATCCTCTACCATTAGCATCGCCTTCAATCATTACTTCTAAGAATGCTTTATTAATCATATCCATTTCTTTTTGAAGATCTTTATATTTAAAATCCATTTCTTTACCGCCAACTAGCGCTTGTCTTTCAGCTAAGTCGCTTGGAACTGTCCAGTCTAAGGTAATGTTAGTAAATGGTGCTTGGCATCCCCAGCGGCTTGGTGTGTTAACACCAAAGACAAATGATTGGATGGCTTGCTTAACTTTTTCATATGATAAGTTATCAACTCTAACAAATGGTGCTAAGTATGTATCAAATGAAGAGAACGCTTGTGCGCCTGCCCATTCATTTTGCATAATACCTAAGAAGTTAACCATTTGGTTAGCTAATGTGCCTAAGTGTTTAGCTGGTTTAGAAGTGATTTTACCTTCAACCCCGCCAACTCCTTCTTTAATTAGTTGTTCTAAGTCCCAACCAGCACAATATGCTGATAACATTGATAAGTCGTGAATATGAATATCTGCGTTTCTATGTGCATTACCAATTTCTTCATCATAAACTTCTGATAACCAGTAGTTAGCTGTAATAGCTCCTGAGTTATTTAAGATTAATCCGCCTAAAGAATAGTTAACTGTAGAGTTTTCTTTAACTCTCCAGTCTTCAATTTTTAAGTAATCTTCAACAGTTTTTTTATAGTTAAAGACAGTTTCTTTAGCATGACGTGCTCTTTCTCTATCTTTACGATATAAGATATATTTTTTAGCAACGTCTTGGTCAACACCCATTAAATATTTTTCAACTTCATCTTGTACATATTCAATATCAATAACTTCAACTTTTAATTCATTTAATTTTTTAACGATATCAGCAGCGTACTGTAGTGATTCTAAATCCTTAGTACCACCAAAAGCTTTGTTGATTGCTACTGCAATTTTAGTAGCGTCAAACTTTTGTAATCTACCGTCTCTTTTTTTAATTTGTTTGATCATTTATATTTCCCCCTTTTTCTTAATTATTTTAATCGTGTAAGTCTATTATAGTTGATTGAAACTTCAAATACAAGTGTTTTTTAAATGAAAGTGAAATGTGTTGTTTTTCAGTATTTTTTCAGTTATTTTCACGATAATTTTCGGTGTTTTTTTATAAATAAAATGAATGTGTTATAAATAAGGAAAAAGGCTCGATTTTTTAACATAATCGAGCCTTCTATATATTTATATTATTTTATATTAATATTTAATTACCTTATCATAATATGCAGCTTCTAACATCTTTTCAACTTCTTCAACTAATACTAATCTTGGGTTAGCTGGACTACATTGATCTTCATATGCTGCATAAGCTAGTTTTGTAACTTGAGCTTTGAAATCTTTTTCTTTAATACCTTGGCCTTTGAAGTTCATCTCAATACCTACTGACTTACCAAGTTCATAGCAAGCATCAGCAAACATCTT